>JAZLGI010000127.1:0-4439 GCA_045616225.1 Sphaerochaetaceae bacterium | reverse complement strand
GCTGTTTCCTTTTGGAACTTCTAAAACAACTAAAGTCTTACCATCTTCAAATTTCAGTTCAGTATGTATGATATCCTGAGGAGAGGGTTCTATCTGAGAAGTAATCATATCGGATAGTTTTCTCATAGTTTCATCAACATTTGAAACTCCAATTACTTCCCCGGAATCTGCTACTCCAACAATAATCGTTCCTCCTTCAGTATTTAAAAAAGCAACAATATCTTTGCAAATAGTTTCGGTATACTTTACTTTTAATTCTGTTTTTTTCAGATTCCAAATACTTCATTTTTATGTACCTCACATATTGATTATCATATCTTAAACCGACACTTACAACAATATACGACATTCAAACCGACATTATATAGTAAAAAGCAAGATATTCAGAAAATAAAACATAATAAAGCACTTCATCCAAGAACTGGAAGAGAAGACGGGCCTTGTAAGCGACTTTAATGATGACGATTTTTCAAGGCTAGTAAATCACATGACGGTCTATACCAAAAAGAAAATCACAGTCACCTTCAGAGGTGGGTATGAGATGTAAAACATCAGTTCAGTTCTAGAGTTCAATATGAAAGCTGAACTAATACTACAAAACTTCACTTTTGGTAGTTTTCAACAAAACTTTGCACAGGGGCTTCATTTAGCGAGATTAACAAGCGTTGAACCGGTAACTCTGTAAACCGTCCAATCATTCATTGGAATTGCTCCAAGAGATAAATAAAAGTCTATACTTGGCTTATTCCAGTCAAGACACCACCATTCCAAACGATAAGCGACACATCTTTTTCTGTTGCAAACCTGTATTCCATTTCTTTCTCCCTTTAAAGGTATAACATAAAATCCAATTGCTTTTGTATATTACACAGAAAATGCGGTAAACTATATAGCAGAAACAGGGAGACCAAATAAAATGTTTACGCAAACAGAGATTCACAATATTGTAGAAACACAAAGACACTTTTTCAGAACAGGCAAAACTCTGGACGTTTCTTGGAGAATAGAACAGCTTAAGAAATTAAAAGAGGCAGTAATTGCCCATCAAGAAGAGTTTGAAAAAGCTCTATATGAAGATCTGGGAAGAAGTAAAACAGAAGCTTATCTCTGTGACATAGGCCCTGTTATTGTTGAAATAAATGAAACAATCAAAGGACTCAGAAAATGGGCAAAACCGGAAAGGCATTACAGCGGACTTTTATGTTTTCCAAGCATGTCTACAAAAGTTTACAAGATGCCATACGGCGTGACTTTAATCATCAGTCCGTTTAATTTTCCCATCTTACTCACTTTGGGTGTTCTGTTGGCAAGTATTGCAGGTGGTAATACATCTATCATTAAAACAAGTTCAAAATCAGAAGCATGTACAAAAGCACTTAAAGATTTTATTTCAAAAACCTTCCCAAGTGAGTTTGTTACGGTAATAGACGGTGGTCACGAAATTGCAGATTTTTGCCTGGCAGAACAATTTGACAAAATTTTCTATACAGGTTCTCCAAATGTTGCAAAACATGTAATGACAGAAGCTGCAAAAAATCTCACTCCTGTGGCTTTGGAACTTGGCGGAGAGACAGGAAACTGGTGTGTTGTAAGAAAAGATGCAGATATTAAAGATGCCGCCAGAAAAATTGCTTTTTTCAAGCTCTGCAACGCAGGACAAATCTGCATAAACATTAATCAAATTGCGGTTGCAGAAGAAATTGCAAATGAGTTCCTATCTGAATTAAAAGCAGAATTCATACGTCAGATTGGAGATAATCCGCAAGAAAATGAAGAATACGCCAAACTCATTTCACAATCTGTTTTTGATAAGTGTCAAAACATTTCACAAGAATACGGAAACCGAATAATCTTTGGAGGCAAAGGCGTAAAAGAAACATTAAGATATTCGCCTACAATTATTTACCCTGTTGACAAAAATGACGAGATTGTCAAACACGAACTTTTCTGCCCTATTCTGCCGGTTGTTCCTTTCAAAGATGCAAATGTCAACACTATTCTTGACACAATAGCAGAACGGGAACATCCGCTGGCTCTTTACCTTTTTACAAAAGATAAGAAATGGGCAAACCGTGTTATGCAGACCATGCAGTATGGTGGCGGATGCATAAATGAAGTCTGTGTCCACATGATGGTAAAGGGTGTTCCTTTTAACGGCACAGGGCATTCCGGTATGGGTGCATATCATGGAGAATGGGGTTTCCGTGAATTTACACATCCGCAAACAGTATTAAATGGTAAAACCCGCTTTAATCTGCCTCTTCGTGAGCATCCTTACAACGGAAAAAACGAAAAAAGCAAAATGAAGTTACTCAAAATGTTTGAAAGGTAAAAACAACCTATTGCATCATGCAACTGTTCTTAAGCTCTTGAAGCAGCTCCGGCTCTATATCTTTTGAAATATAAGAACAGAATACAGTATTGTTTTGAATCAGCGGTTCTGTTCTTAGCAGTGGAATTCTTTTTGCCATTTCTTCAAAATAGGCAGTTCCCGGTATAGGAGAAAACTCTGCAAGTTTTGGAGTTCCTCCGCAATCTTTGACAAACGCAATAGTATCTTTCACAGACTTTATATCCTGATTTGGCAACCCTACCAGTATATATGTCTCACAGTCTTTATCTGTGTATCCTGCATTATGAAGGTTCTTTACTGCATTGCTGTATTCGGCCCTTGCTACTTTGTCAGAACTGTCATGTACAACCTTTGGGTCTATGCTCTCCAAAGAAAGTCTTATGGTCTTGAAATTTCTTTCAAAGAGTATGCTTGCACACTTTTCATCTATCTGTCTTACATGAAATCCGTTTGGCGTATGCATTCTTATGTCTGAGTCTTTTGCTATTTTCTCCGTTAACGGATAGAAGAAGTTTTCCTTATCCAGTAAAAGTGCATCATCATAAAATGCCAAATCATTAATTCCAAGGTTTTTCTGAAATTCAAAATCTTCAAACACTGCGTCAAGTGGTCTTCTGTGATAACATGGCCAAAGTATCTTTGAAGCACAATACTTACAGGAAAAAGGACACCCAAAAGAGGTCATCAAAACTCCGTAAGCAGGTCTATCATATAAATCAAATGCAGGATAAGCAGAATTTGGTTCTTTTCGGTCTGAATCTACAATATCTGCTCCAAGAGTTTTTGCATGCCCTGTACAAAGAGATGCATAAATCCCTCCCAGAACAATTACAGCTTTGGGATAGAGATTTTTAAGTATTTCAATAATCCATTTGACTCCCAAATACCAGTATGTCATTGCAGATGTTACTAAAATATAATCTGGTTCTTCATTACAATATTTGCTTTGCAGCCAACTAATTATCTGTTCTTCTTGCAAACCGTAATGGTAGTATTTCCTTGGAATATTTTTGTACACCAAAGGTTTTTCTATCTCTACTTTACTTGTCTTTGTTCTTCCATAAGTTTTTTCGCCTTTTGAAGCCTGAGCAATGCAATCCAAAAAAACAACATCATTGTCTTTTTTTAATGTTTCAAGCAAAAACAAAAGTCCCAATGGCTTTGACCACAGATCCATATAAGCAAAGTCAAATACCGGAGGATTTACAGCTAATATCCGTTTTCCTTTTACTCCAAGTTCCACTCTACAATCCTTTCTCTCCTCATTATACCACTCCCCTTGGGAAATGTAAAAAACCGAGAAAAAACAATCATGCTCTAACTTTCAGTAGTAAAAACAAGCAAACAAAAAGAGGGCTGCAACCCCAGTCAAAATGACTTCTGTTACAGCATAAATCTTTTTGCCCAAAATCTACAAAACAATGCCCGGGTGCATAGTTAATCATATGAGACATTTGCTGTCTCTGTTGAAGAACCAATGTTCAGACTAAATTCCGGAAATCCTATTTTAGTCAGAACTTTTCCCAAAATAATTCAGACCAAAAATAAGAAACTGGGCTTTCAGTCTGAACTGTTGACCCTTTTGTTCTGACTGTTTTTCATAAAACGCCATTCAGTCTGAAAATCTCAGAAAAAAGTTCAGACTGAATTCTCAAAAATGCAAATCAGTCTGAAATAGAAAAGGGGCTGCAACCCAATCTATGACTTTTGTTACAGCCCCTTTGAGGCTATGTCAACACCACTCTAAAGATAAAATTAGTCAGCATACTCATATTTTGACATAGACAATACTTTGCCTTCACTATCAAATGCCGTAACTGTCAATCTATTAGGCAAATTACTATTTTTTAAAGTGTGATAACACTCATCTTTCTGCAACATTAAATGTCTCTGCTACTTGTCGTATATGCTGAACAGAAATACTCCCAACGAAGTATAAAATTGACGAAAATGCAATTTTTCTGTAAAGTAAATTTAACGAATTTGCAGAGAGAGTATATGTTTAAAAGAAAAATCTACAATCAAATGCTTAAGTGGAAAGAAGAATCAAATGGGAAAACTGCTCTACTGATAGAAGGTCCAAGGC
>JAZLGI010000126.1:0-6349 GCA_045616225.1 Sphaerochaetaceae bacterium | reverse complement strand
ATCCAAAATTAATTTCTTTGAGAATGGTTCTTTCTTTTCAAGTTTTTCTTCAAGATAATTTAATGCAAGAAAATAGTTTCTAATCTCTTGCTCGGGTTTTAGAAAGTGTTTTCTGTCATCACGTTCAATTACTTCGTCAACTTGTTTTTCTGATAAAGGATTACCTTCTATCTTGTTTGAAGCATAAGAACTTTTCTTTTTTGAGTTTTTACGAAGCCTATTTGCTACGTAGCCGGACAATTTAAAAGAAGAAACTTGATAACGGTTTTTGTCAATTTCAGAAATGAATTTCAGGATTTCGTTTGAAAGAGTAACTGTTATCATAAAAAATCTCCTATAATGAATTCTACCTCAAGACAATTCAAAATTCCATTATTTTTACACTAAATTTTCACTATTTTTCACTAAATTAGCCTAATCTGTCAAAATACTTTTTGGGGCAAATTAAGTTGCTCTTTTAAAGTACAAAAAAATTCCAAAAGTCATTATAGTAACTTTGTGGTTACTTTCATTATTTGTATTTTGCTTTTAATTGCAGGTTATCTGTTTTACGGCAAAATTGTAGAAAAAAACTTTGCTCCGGACGACAGACCAACACCTGCAAACGTAATTAATGACGGTGTTGATTTCATTCCAATGCCAATGTGGAAAGTATTTCTCATTCAATTATTGAATATCGCCGGAACAGGTCCAATATTTGGGGCTTTAAGCGGGGCATTATTTGGTCCTATTGTATATCTTTGGATTGTATTCGGTTGTATTTTTGCAGGAGCTGTACATGATTATATGTGCGGTATGCTGTCAGAAAGAAACAATGGAGCTAGTATTTCTGAAATAACCGGACAATATCTTGGAAATACAATGAAACAAGTAATGAGAGTATTCTCTGTTATCTTGTTGGTCATGTGTGGAGTTGTTTTTACTACAGGACCTGCAGAATTGCTTGCTCTTATCACTCCGCAACGGTTAACAGCAAAATTTTGGTTGTACGTAGTACTGGTTTACTACTTGTTTGCAACCTTTGTTCCTATTGATAAAGTAATCGGAAAGATTTATCCGTTATTTGGCTTATGCCTGCTTTTCATGGCCTTTGGAGTTGGAGGTTCAATCATATTTAAACCGCAATTTCATATGCCGGAACTATGGAATTTCTTTACAAACACTCATGCCGCCTCCACACCGGTTTGGCCATTTATGTTCATAACTGTAGCCTGTGGAGCCATATCAGGTTTCCATTCAACTCAAAGCCCAATGATGGCTAGATGTATTCAATCAGAAAAACAAGGAAGACAAATCTTCTATGGAGCCATGATAACAGAAGGTATCATTGCCTTAATATGGTCAGCAGCAGGTGTTACATGCTATGAAAACTCGCAGGCTTTATTGCAAGCCGGTGGTGGATGCAGCGCAGTAGTATACTATATTTGCAATACAACAATGGGCAAAACCGGAGTTCTTCTTGCCATGATAGGAGTTATTATCTGTCCTATTTCATCCGGTGATACCGCCTACCGTTCAGCCAGATTAACAATTGCAGACTGGTTTGGTATTAACCAGAAAAATTGGAAAAATCGTCTGGCAATTACTGCTTTGCTTCTGGCATCCGGAGCCATTATCTGCCATTTGGACTACAGCTATGTATGGCGCTACTTCTCATGGTCAAACCAGACTTTGGCCATGATTGCTCTTTGGGCTGCTTCTGTCTATCTTCTAAAAAATAAAAAGAACTGGCTCATAACTGTGATTCCGGCATTGGTAATGAGTTGTGTTACATGCACCTACTTCTTAGCAGCTCCTGAATGTCTTGGCTTTGTATGGTCAAAACTAGGCATTTCTTTTACTGTTTACTACCCTATATCAATTGCAGCAAGTGTTCTTTTTGGACTTACTCTTCTGGCACTCTTCCTTCTTCACAAGAAAGAACAGCCAAAGCTATATGATTAACTGTATAACTGGAAGCTGTAGTTATTTCGCTTTTCACTCTTTTGTCTGTTTTTTTGAATAAAAAGCTGTCGTTTTCACCATTTTTGCCATTTTTTACACAAAAAAGATGTTTCTAAAATAAACATCATCCCAAAATAAATTTTGAAAGATATTACCAATTGTCATGTAGTTGAAGCTTTGGCAATACGATATGATGTTTAAAGAACGGAAAAAGAATGAATTTAAGTGAATACAGCGGAAAAGAAATTCTTGAAAAATTAAACAGTGGAGAATTGTCTGTTTTAAAAGAACTTGGTGCCTATGATTTAAAACAGAATATGGCGTTTGTAGGTTTATTAGGAGAAATCGCAGCCGCCATAATCTGTATGGAAAAAGATGACAGCAAACTTAGAGAACGTGCAATTTCCGTTATGAAACCATTTGCTCCGTTTAAAATATCTGGAGAATTTCCACAATATAACGGGTCAATTATCATAGGATTCAACCATCCGTCACTTGGCGAGATTTTCAGATTGCTTTGTTTGGGTTTTAAAGTATATCCGGACAGAAAATTTTTATTTCCTGTAAATATTCCATGGTATGAATGCTTGGTCAATATTATTCCTAAACTGGCAAGAATGGGTGTTGAAATTGTACCTATGATAACACCATCTACAGAAGCCAAATTAAATAAAAAATTTGAAGGAGATAACCAAAAGCTAGATCTCGTCAAGAATTTAAAATTTGTCTTTGCAAGAAACTATATGCGAGCTGTCACTGATTTTGCAAATAACAACGGAATAATAGTTGTGGCTCCGTCTGCAACAAGACAGGCAACCGTTTTATCAGAGCATATTCATCCTACAATGACACTGCTTTCGCATCTGATTTTCAAAGAAGGCATATCCAACGTTTTGTTCTTGCCTGTTGCAATAATAGAACCTGGAAAGAATGACAGAAAGCTTAATATTTTCAAATGCTATGGAATTAAACCATGCAAGCCTTTTTATTCAGAAGAAGTACAATCCTTAAACGAAAAGACCAAAGAATTTGACTACCTATTCCTGAAAAGGATTGATAAAATATATGGTAGAGTCAAAACAATCCGAAAAAACAATTTAATGCTTCTTAAATCAAGAAGAACCAAGCTTTTTTACTGAATTTCCCATTTACAAAACTATTGACCTAGATGGGCTTATCTCCGTTTTTGTTTTTCCACCTTCATGCGGAGAATAATCAAGACAATCTCCGCATGAACTTTGCAAATGTGCGGAGAATCAACTTTCTAATCTCCGCAAAATTTTATTAATCGAAATAAATCTTTTTTGTTGCATTTCCTTTTTAAATTTACCAAATTTCTGAGGGGATGCAGCATCTTTACATTATCACGATATAGTGATATATTAAATGCGTAAACAAGAGGAAAGTCACATGCCATCAATATCAACATTTTATGGAATAACAATATATATGTATTTTCTAGCCAGTGAACATAACCCTTCACATATTCATGCTTATTACGGAGGAGCAAGTGCAACTTTAATAATTGCAACCGGAGAAATACTGGATGGAAGTCTTCCAAACAACGCATTAAAGCTTGTAAGAGAATGGTTAGAATTACATAGAAGTGAACTACAACATATGTGGGAAAGCCAAGAATTCAAGAAGATTACACCATTGGACGAAGAGGAAAGATAATATGTTTCATTAAGTAAAGAGTGTTACACCTTTAAAAGATTATGAATTAACCGTTCAGTTTTCAGAAGGAGTAACTAAAAAATATGATGTAAAACCATTATTTAAAGAATTAAAGATTTTCAATAATCTTAAAGACGAAGAATTATTTAATAAAGTTTATGTAGGTCAAGGAGGTTACGGAATCATTTGGAATGATGAAATAGACTTGTCTTGTGATGAACTTTATGAAAACGGAGTTATTACTAAGACTCCGTTTGATCATTTAATGGCTTTTTCAGATGCAACTGAACTATGGGGATTAAATGAATCAACTTTAAGAAAAGCAATTACTTATGGAAAACTTATAAATGGTGTTGATGTATGCAAGTATGGCAAACAATGGGTAGTTTCTATTGATGCTATGAAAAGAGAATACGGTGCACCAAAGAAATAGTTAAAAATCACAGATAACAAAAATGAGGCAGCCCTTTAGGACTGCCCCATTTTGTTTAAGAATTAATCTTATTTGTAAAGATCAATGAGCTTAAGAAGATGTTCATATCTAATCTTAGCTTCTTCTTCGTTTCTCTCAAAGAGAACACCGGCTCTTTCAGGGAATTCACGTGTGAGACGGCTGTAACGAGCCTCGTTCATAAGGAATTCCTGGTATCCGCCAGCCGGAGCCTTTGAATCAAGAGTAAACTTCTTATCTCCACCTTCCGGATTATATCTGAAGAGATTCCAGTAACCGCAGTCAACAGCCTTCTTCATTTCCTTCTGGCAGTTTGTCATACCACCCTTGATTGAGTGCATTTCACAAGGTGCATAACCAATGATGAGAGAAGGTCCATTGTAAGCTTCTGCTTCTGTGATAGCCTTGATTGTCTGTGCCGGGTTAGCTCCCATAGCAACCTGTGCTACATATACATAACCATACTGCATTGCAATTTCTGAAAGACTCTTCTTCTTAACTTCCTTACCGGCAGCTGCGAACTGAGCAACCTGTCCAATGTTAGAAGCCTTGGAAGCCTGTCCACCTGTGTTGGAGTATACCTCTGTATCAAAGACAAAGATGTTTACGTCTTTCTTAGAAGCGATAACATGGTCAAGTCCACCGTAGCCGATATCGTATGCCCAACCGTCACCACCAAAGATCCATACAGACTTCTTGGCAAGATATTCTTTCTTTGCAAGAACACTCTTTGCAATTTCACAACCTTCTCCTGCTGCCTTTTCAAGCATTGGAAGAAGAGCTTCTGTTGCAGCCTTGTTTGCTTCACCGTTATCCTTAGAATCTATCCAAGCCTGAGCTGCAGCCTTGAATTCAGCAGAAGCCTTATCAGAAGCCATCATTTCCTTGACGGAAGCAATGAGATCTTCACGAATCTTTTCCTGACCTACAAACATTCCAAGACCATGTTCTGCGTTATCCTCAAAGAGAGAGTTACACCATGCCGGTCCGCGTCCTTCTTTGTTTGTGCAGTATGGAGATGTTGATGCAGGACCGCCCCAAATTGAAGAACAACCTGTTGCGTTGGATACATACATTCTCTCACCGAAGAGCTGTGTAATAAGACGTGCATAAGATGTCTCTGCACAACCTGCACATGAACCTGAGAACTCAAGCATTGGCTGTCTGAACTGACTGCCCTTGACTGTGTTGTCCTGCATATCCTTCTTTTCTGATACTTCTGCGACACAGTAGTTGAATACCTTCTGCTGAGCAGCTTCCTCTTCCTGAGGAACCATTGTAAGAGCATCAACAGGACAAGCACCTACACAAACTCCACAACCCATACAATCAAGAGGAGAGATAGCAATTGTGAACTTGTAAACACCCTTACCCTTACCTGCCTTGATATCAACAACCTGAGCACCTGCAGGAATGTTCTTTGCTTCTTCTTCTGTAAGAGCATAAGGTCTGAGTGTTGCATGAGGACATACATAAGAACAGTTGTTACACTGGATACACTTTGAAGCATCCCAACGTGGAACAGAAACTGCAACACCACGTTTCTCGTATGCAGCAGCACCAAGCTCAAACTGTCCGTCTACATGATCCAAGAATGTGCTGACAGGGAGGCTGTCTCCATCCATCTTGTCAACAGGATCAAGGATATTTGTAACCATCTTAACAAGTTCTGCCTTACCAGCCTTAGCTTCTGCCTGCTTGTCATCTTTTGCGTTTGCCCAAGAAGCAGGAACTTCAACTTTCTTAAATGCTGTAGCACCAAGGTCAATTGCCTTATGGTTCATGTCAACAATATCCTGACCTTTCTTGAGGTAAGAAAGAGTTGCCTTTTCCTTCATGTGAGCAATTGCTTCTTCTTGTGGCATAACCTTTGCGAGTGTAAAGAATGCGCTCTGGAGAATTGTATTTGTTCTCTTGCCCATTCCAATCTTCTGTGCAAGGTCAATTGCATCAATTGTATAAAGCTGAATGTTGTTCTTTGCAATGTACTGTTTTGAAGCTGCATCAATGTGATGTTCAAGCTCTTCCGGTGTCCACTGACAGTTAATCATGTAAACTCCGTTTGGCTTAACGTCCTGGACCATCTTGAATCCCTTTGTGACGTAGCTTGGATTATGACAAGCAACAAAGTCTGCCTTATTAATATAGTATGGACTCTTAATTGGTTTGTCACCAAATCTGAGGTGAGAAATTGTTACACCGCCGGTCTTCTTAGAGTCGTACTGGAAGTAAGCTTGAATGTATTTTTCTGTGTGGTCACCGATAATCTTGATGGAG
>JAZLGI010000125.1:0-2997 GCA_045616225.1 Sphaerochaetaceae bacterium | reverse complement strand
ATAATAAGATTGTTCTTAGGATCTCTGAGATTTGTTCCGCTGATAAGGTAAGAATATTGAATACCGATATCGCAGATGCCCCAGAAACAGACTTCTGCCTCAAATCCTGTAGAACACAGAAAATGATTTCCTGGAATTTCTGTATTAAAATATTTTCCTGCATGATAACCCATATCAAAGAAGAGGTTTACTCTTGGGAACAGTTCTTTCATCTTAGCTTCAGGTCCTGCAATTCTGATATCAAAATTGTTTACAACAGTGAAATTTGTAGCATAGCTGTTTGTGTTGAATCCTCTGACTTTTCTTCCCAAAGAAACAGGACTTGAAGCATAAACAGGAACAGCTTTTCCGTCTGTCCAGTTAAGATTCAGTCTGTCCTTAAGTGAAACAGAGAATAGATTGTATCCATCTGCCTGCTTGAGTCTGTAAAGTGTGTAACCTCCCACAGCATTTGCCGTAATGCTGTAATATGAAGCAGCTTTATTCATAAAACCAGGTGCAAATTGCAGTTTAAGTTCTGCTTTAGCACCCTTCATATTGTGATTATCATCCATCATTGTGTTGAGAATTGCACCCATATAGAAAGACGTAAAATTCTGATGATCACCGGCCATGTCAGGATAAACGGTTGAATTGTCTCTTGTAAGTCCTTCTGGATTTACAGTCACATCATTATAGCGTGCAAACCATTCATCTATTGAACGGGGTTCTGACAAAGCTGTTTCACCCATCTTTCTGGTTTTGTCTTCAAGCTTGCTCTTTGGTAGTGCAATATCCTGAACCAACAGGTAGTCAACATACTTTTCCCATCTTCCTTCATATCCGGCATAAGCGGTAACTAAATCTTTTCCTTCTACCCAAGAATCACCGAATCCCTGTAGCATTTTGAGGTTCCATCTTATCTGCCATGCATCAAAGAGTAAGATATCTTTATCCAAAGCTTTTCCTGTAAACGGATCTCTGTAAAGACCTCTGGAAGAAATACCTCCGCCGATTGTTGCCTGAATCTGAGTAAGATTTCCAGGTACAAGTTCAAGTCCTTCATAGCTCTCACCTACAGTGATAAGAGTGGGAAGAAACCCATCAAGAAGTTCCATGTGCTGATCTAATTCAGTAAACAGGAATTTGAAATCACCTGCAAACAAAGCACAGGTTGCAGACAGAACCATTAATAAAATGACAAGGATTTTTTTCATATTCAACTCCTTTTATCAAACTGAAAACATTGTAAAATATAGTCACTTATCATTCAAGTTTGTGATTGCTATTGAATTTTATACGCAATAGTGCTATTTTTGTTCAGTGCAATCGGGCCTGTAGCTCAGCGGTTAGAGCAGAGGACTCATAATCCTTTGGTCGAGAGTTCAAACCTCTCTGGGCCCATATCGTCACTAATTTAAAGATATAAATTGTACAAATAAAACGGACTGCCGGCAACCATAAAACGGGTCTTTTGTGAGCGTTCTTTTAAAAGGAAGGTCTTAATCTGTTCAGCTGAAATGGCGGAAATAATCGTTCAGTTAAAATGTTGGTGTTAATTGTTCAGATAAATGCAACAAAAGTTGGCTCTGAAAACAAAGCTTCAGAGCCATGAGTTTAAAGCCAGTTTTTAAGAATTTGGTCTAAAGGATTCTTAGTACCGGAATCGATTGTTTTATTGGTAAATCTTGTCAAAGAATTTGAAGACAGACCGGAAACAGCCAGAACTGAATCTCTGTCATAGCTTTCTTGATAGGTGGTTCTGTAAGCCACGCACAGTTTAATCTGTTTACAAAGTTCAGGATCCAGTAAACGTTCAATTATCTGTAAGTACTGCTCGTAAAATGCATTGCAGGCTTCCAGGGATTCAATTATGGCATCAACTTCAGAAAAATCATACTTGTAAATATTCATACGGTTTTGTCTCCTTTTCTGCCATTGATAATTCTAGGGGCAAAGAGTCTGCCATCAAATGTTCTCATAAGTATTCGGCCATCGTAAGGAAAGATTAATTCCACATCTGTCCTATGATACTTTATTACATAATCTCTGACCTGCTTTCTGTTGATATCAACGGATGGTAGAACATAGTACTTTCCTCTGTAAGGTACACTGAAATCACTGTTAAGCTGCAGCATGTAATGAGGACACATCTCAATATCTAACATGTCAGAACGCTTCTTGCGTTGCCAGAAATCATTACTGTCTGCTGGTTTTACTGAGAATTCTTTGTTAAATCTCTTAAGAAAACCCGGAAAGAAGGAATTTGCTTGTTCTTCAGTTTTAATATTGTAAAGTCTGAATTCATTTACAAGCCTGTCTTGAAGAGTTTTCCAAAGCCTTTCAATTCTGCCCTTGGCAGGACCGCTTGAAGCAAAGATAATATCTACATTGAGATCATTCATCGCTCTTGTGAACTGCGTGGTGTATTGGTCATTTTTGCCAGTCAATTCTGTTGCTGCAGTTTGGCTGGCTTCTTTATGGACATTTACATTAAAGGTTCCTCTGTAATCAACATAAAGATTTAAAGGAAACCCTGTAGTTTCATTTGCTTGTTTCATGAGCATAAAATATCCATGGGTAGTTTCTTCTTTTTCCATCCACAATGCCGGGACCACACATGTGGCATCATCGATTAGTCCGTACAGGTGATGGTAAATTTTAGATGCAGTTCCATCTTCTGATTCCATGAACCAATCATGTTTTGAAGCATCCATTTGACAAAGTTCTCCAGCATGAGCTCTTGGAAGTCTTCGTCTGTGCGGAGATCTTTTCTTGATCTTTTTTGGCGCAGAGATTCCTTTGCTATTTAGAATTCTTCTTACACTGCTGAGGCTTAATTGTACATGTTCTATGTCATTAAGCATTGAGGTAAAGTGAGCAAAATTAAATCCTGAGTACTTTTCTTTGTACAAGCTTACAACTTTTTCTTTTGTTGCTTTTGGAATCTCTGTACTGTGATTATTTCCTCTACGTCTATCAAGCAGAGCAGCTTCAATCCCATCATCTTTTGCAATC
>JAZLGI010000124.1:0-2635 GCA_045616225.1 Sphaerochaetaceae bacterium | reverse complement strand
AATGAAAGGTCCCGATTTAAGGCTTTTCAAACCTGAATAGACTATCGTTTCTTTTTCCCGGCGGTCGGGTTCTCCCATGACCGTCGGTCTACTTATCCTATGACCTCCGGTCTGACTATCCTATTGAAACGTTGTAGACATGAACAGCTGGTAAGCAATGGTAATCCGGTCTATCTTACAAAGAACGGGTACGGAACAATGGTTGTACTAAGCTTAGAAGCCTATGGGAAACTCACTGACGATATAGAAATGGCACTTCAAGATGAAGATCTTGCTCTTGTAAATGCTGCAGGAGAACTTGAGTCAAATCAGCAAAAGAAAATTAAGCTGGAAGACTTATAAGCAGAAAAGTGTATTAAGTTCAGCTTTCTTCAAAGTCTACGCGCTGGCGCTCTACCAGACGGGCAAACAAACCATCAAGTTTAATAAGTTCTTCGTATGTACCTTCTTCTTTAATCTTTCCGCTTTCAAGATAAATGATACGGTCTGCATTGCGAATTGTCGACAGCCTGTGTGCAATTACAACTCTGGTACACTTTAAGCCATCTATGGCTACAGCTACTTTTTTCTGAGTTATATTGTCCAAAGCGCTTGTTGCTTCATCAAAAAGGAGAATTCTCGGCTTGGATGCAACGGCTCTTGCAATCATAAGACGCTGTCTCTGTCCGCCTGATATTCCTCCGCTGCCTTCGGAAATGTAAGTGTGCATTCCCATTGGCATGGCTTTTATGTCATCTGCAATTGATGCAATTTCTGCCGCTTTCCAAGCATCGTCTATTGAAAGCTGAGGTGCGGAAATTACAATGTTGGAGAAGATATCGCCAAGGAACAGTTTGCTGTCCTGCATAACAGTTCCGATATTTCGCCTAAGCGATTTCAAGTCAATTGTATTAATGTCTCTGTTGTCATAATAAATGGCTCCCCTGTCAGGTTTTTCAAAGCCCAGAAGAAGTCTTAAAAGAGTAGATTTTCCACATCCTGTTTTACCTACAATTGCAACATATTCACCGGCTTTTATTTTAAGAGAAAGTCCGTCAATGATGTTTGGCATATCTTCACTGTATCTGAATGAAACATTTGAAAGTTCAATGGAACCTTTCAGGTCTGTAAGAACATGCTTGTTCTGAGCAACTTCAGGAACTGTTTCAAGTAATGGTTTTGCCATTTCAAGAGATGGCTTTATATCTGAGAAAGTTGCAGTTAAAGCTGAAACAGAAGTAAATGCCGCAGATACAAGTGCGTATGAAGAAGTGAAGGCATAGTAGTTTTCAACACTTATGCCGCTTTTTATTGCAAGAGAATACAAAACCAATGTTCCAAGCAGTGAAACTGCAAGAGTTATGGAATTGCTCAGCCTGACAAATACAGGAGGATTATACGCAAGTTCTGCTTCCTTTGCGTAGGTGTTTGCCCAGCGGGCAAACATACGCTTTTCTGCACCTGCAAGTTTTATTTTCTGAATACCTGTAATGGTTGAATAGGTAAGCCCGCTAGTTTTTGTTGCCGCATCCATGTTTTTCTTTTTAATTTTTACCTGCATCAGTGTTGAAATACTGGTTACGACAACTGTCAATATGATAATCAACAGCGATGGTAAGGCCAAAACAGGAGTAAAGGTTGCAATTTGACCAATGTATATCAGTGAAAAAACAGAAGTCAAACCAACTGTTCCAACAGAGTTGAATATAGTGGTACTTAATGAATAGGCGTACATTGTTCTCTGAGTCAGTTCACCTGAAGAGTATTTCTTAAAGAAGGCTGCAGGCATACTTAACACTCTACCCATTATTGCAGCTTGAACTGCAGTGCTTTGTTTAAGTCCTATTGCGGAAATGAGAATTGTTTTAACCATGGAAAACAACAGTTTGCAGATTGTAAAACACAGCATAAAGAAGGACAAAGCCAAAAGAACTCTAATACTCTTGGATTCAATTACGGTTCCGAATAACCACCTGGTAAGTATTGGACCCAGCAAACCCAAAGCAGATAGAATTCCGGTACTGACAAGAATAAGCAGAATATCTGATGTGCTAAGTGACTGAAGTGAAAAGTTTAAAAGATCTTTTGCTTTAAGGGCTTTCAGAGGAAGAGGTTTGTAGAAACAGATGGCCTCTTCGTTGAAAAGATTTTCTTTTTTCTTTGTAATTTTTTCCCTTTTCCCAGTTTGAGGATTAAGAAAAGAATAACCTGAAAACTTGTCAGGAATCAGAGCAATAGCTCTTCCGTCTTCTTTGCAAGTCCCAATCATTGCACCTACAGCATCTTTATGCCATCCCTTTTCCAAGGTTACGGTTCTTCTCATGATGCCGTTTGGTCTTAACTGAACTTCAATCTTGTCATCAACAGTTTTTGCTTTTGCAACAGATTCTTTATCTAAAATCTTGCACTTATAATACTTTAGAATTTCGTCTACTGCAGACTGAGCTATATCTTCCTTCTGCCAAGCTTCAAGAAGTTTTTTCCCCATTACAGCATCTGCAATAGAGGAAAGGGACTCTGAAAAGAATTTTTCGTCTTGTTCTTTTCTAAGGTTAAGTTGTTCTTCAAACCAGCTCATTTCTTTCTCCCTTATTCCGAAGTAACAAGTTCTTTGTAGAGATCAGAACTCTCAATAAGAGTCTTGTGTGTGCCCCTG
>JAZLGI010000123.1:0-20702 GCA_045616225.1 Sphaerochaetaceae bacterium | reverse complement strand
CTCAAAGAAATTAATTTTGGATGTACAAAAGTATATTGAAAAAGGTGCTTCGAAGGAAAAAATCGGTTTGCGCGGACCAATGCCGCCGGGCGTTCTATTTGCTGTTTATGATTCTGAAACCGGAAATCCTGAATATATACCGCCTGAATACTCAGAAATTCCGGAATTATTAGAAGAATTAGTTGAATATGTTAATAATACAGATGATCATCCTTTGATAGTTGCGGCTATTGTTCATTATCAACTTGTTACTATTCACCCTTTTGAAGATGGGAACGGAAGAACTGCGAGATTATTGTCCGGCTATATTCTGGATTTGAATGGCTATGGATTTAATGGAATTGGCTCTCTCGAAGAATACTTTGCGTACGATATTGACGAGTATTACGAGTCAATTCAAATGGGATTGCCTCCACTATATTATAACGGAAGAAATAATCCTCCGCACCCTGAAATCTGGATTAAGTATTATCTTAGAATGGTAAAACTTTATTCTTCCAAAGTATGTGAAATTGTCAAAGATTCAAATAACAACGAAATAGAAGGAAGCATTTCATTCCTGAAACGGAGAGAAAGAGAACTTCTTGTTCTTTTAATTAAAGACTACAAGGGCGAATTTTCTCCAATTGAGTTAAGCAAAAAACTTAATGTTACAAATAAAACTGTTATTAACAGATTATCGGTGTTGGCAAATAATGGATTTGTGGTTCCTGTTCTTGTGAAGGAAAGAATCAGAACATACAAATTAAGTGACTTTTCTAAAGAAAATGCTGATGAAATACTACATCAAATGAGGGACTAAATTACTTTCTGACAGTGGCTTTAAAACCAGTTGTCTCCAAAGATTTTAAACAGCCAGTCTCTGACAAGTTCAGGCCAAACAGATACTTCTGAGTTGGTTTCTGAATGTTTCTGATTGCAAATTTCTTTGGTTGCAAGAGAAAGCCCATGTTTGCCGGAGTTAAAAAGATGTATTTCATTTGAAATCTTATTTTTATCCAGTGCTTCTTTGAACAATAGGCTGTTTTGGACAGGAACACTTGCATCTGTTTCTGTATGCCAGAGGAATGTTTGAGGTGTATTTGCTGTCACTTTGTTTTCAAGTGAAAGTTCTGCTTTTAAATCTTCTCTGTTTCCGCACAAATTTGAAAAAGAACCCTTATGTGCATACGAACCGCTTGTTATGACAGGGTAACAAAGAACCATTGCGTCAGGACGTGCATTTTTATTGAATTTTTCCCATAAACATCCCACAGAACATGCCAAGTGTCCGCCGGCAGAGAATCCCATGACAGTAATCATATTGGGATTTGTGTTCAGTTCATCTGCATTTTCCCTTATGTAGGCAATGGCATCTGATAATTCCTGTTGCGGTTTTGGATAAAGGGTTATGTCAGGATTTTCCTGAGAGTTACAAGTGTATCGTAAGATTGCAGTGTTAAATCCAAAAGAGCAGAATTTAACAGCAACAGATTCTGATTCTCTTTGAGAGCAAAAGTGGTAACCTCCGCCGGGACAGATTACAATCATAGGTCTTTTTCTGTCAGGGTTTATTTCCGGATAATTTGACAAGACATATAAAGTCAAATCCATGGAACTGTTTTTTATGGTTTTATAAATCATGAATTCTCCTGAATCTCTGCTGCTGTTTTGACGTAGTTTATAGATTGTGATAGGGTTTCCGGATTAAAATTTTCCATTGTCATAGGAACTTCTAAAAGGTTGTATTTTTTGTAGATGCCAAAAATTACAGGCCATGGCATTATGCCTTCTCCTGCAGGAATTGTTCCTTTTTTTACAGGGCCTTTGGCAAAAGGGAATTCATCATTGGAATCTTTAAAAACAAAGTCTTTTATATGCATGCAGCTTATGTATGGACTAAGCATTGCCACTGCATTGTCATAGTATGAGAAATAGTTTTCTACACCGTGAATAGGAAGGATGTTGACAGCATCAAAGAGTACACGCAGGTTTGGAGATTTAAAAGTTTCCATAACATTAAGCATTCTTTGCGGAGTATCAATGGTGTTTTTATCTGCGACTGCCTCCAGCGCCATGACAACCTTGTTTTCTTCGGCTTTTTTGAGCAGCCTTTCTACGTTTTTCAGAAAGAGTGTGAAGTTTTTCTCTGACCAAGTTTCTTCGCATCTTATATTTTTTGCGTTAAGTGAACCGGTTTCTGTTGCTACTATGGGATTTCCCAGACTATGTGCAACTTCTATTCCGTTTTCAAAAGCTTTGAGTTCTTCTTCTCGTTTGGAATCATCCGGGTGAACAGGATTAATATAAACGCCAAGAATAGCAGTTCTGATATTGTATTTGGTAAATACTTTTGCAGTGTTTTCTGCCCATTCACAAGTAAGAGGTTTTACTGTTTGGGGAAGAACTTTATAAGGTGCAAAATGAAGACAAGCCTGCGATAAAAAAGAAGAAACTGTTTCTGCGAGGTTTTCTGTTTTGGTGAATTTTCCAAAATCATGAGCTCTGAATCCTAAATCCAACATGTTTGTCATTGTATCAATTGTACATATAATGTTGAAGAGCTATTATAGGATTGGAGGGTGTATGGAGTTTGTAGATATAACCAGATTTGGGGCAAGTCCGGAATCTGATGATAACAGTTCAGCTTTTAAACGTGCATTTGAAAACGAAGAAGCTTATATTACTGTTCCTGAAGGACTTTGGCTAACAGGTCCAATTACCTTAAAAAGCAATTCGCATTTACATCTGCAAAAAGGATGTATAATTAAATTTATAGATGACGAGAATCTCTATGAGCCGGTTTATTCAAGATGGGAAGGGGTAAGGTGCTGGTGTATGCATCCTTGTCTTTATTCCGAGAATGCTCAAAACGTTAAAATTTCCGGAGAGGGAATATTTGACGGAAGCGGCAAATTATGGTGGGACAAACTTTGGGAGAAAAAGAAAGCAGATGCAGATCCTACTTCCCCTATGGAAAAAAGACTTGCTTCTCTTAACCCTGACTACAGAAATCAACCGGGTGGCGGGGGAGGAAGAAAGAGCCAGTTCTTAAGACCTACTCTTGTTCAATTCAACAATTGTAAAAACGTTGAGATATCCCAGGTAACACTTACTAACTCTCCATGTTGGACAGTGCAACCTACGTTCAGTGAGAATGTTATCATTAAAGATGTCGTAATCAAAAACCCGTTTGATTCTCCAAATACAGATGCTATTGATATAGATTCCTGTTCTCATGTTAAAGTATCAGGCTGCAGAATATCTGTAGGTGATGACGGAATATGTGTAAAGAGCGGCAGTGGTCACGACGGGGTGATTTGCAATATTCCTACTAATGATGTACTTGTTGAAGATTGCTATGTGGAATCTGCTCATGGTGGAGTTGTAATAGGTAGCGAAACGGCTGCAGGAATAAGCAACATAGAGTTCAGAAACTGTCACTTTACAGGAACGGACAGAGGAGTCCGAATCAAGACAAGACGTGGTCGTGGCGGAAGTATTGAGAATATAAAAATCAGCAATATAAATATAGAAGGCTGTTTGTGTCCTGTTGCTTTTAATATGTATTACTGTTGCGGAACAAACGAAGAATGGCCTTTTGATTTGGAAAAGAGAGCAATAGATTCAACAACTCCTTCAATAAGAAACGTGTTAATAGAAAACATTAAAGCGGTAGACTGTCAGAGTTCTGCCGGATTTATTGTGGGACTTCCGGAATCTGTTATTGAAAATGTTATAATAAGAGATTGTGACATAAGCATAAGTAATGCTCCTCAAAGTACAACTGACAAATCAGAAATGTACAGAGGCCTTCCGTTTGTAGAAGAACGTGGAGTAAGAATAAGAAATGCAAATGTGAAATTGGAAAACGTGAATGTTAACGGAACAGATAAGTCCGTGATATACGGGTAATGTTCATAGAGAGGGATAGTAAATGAAAGACTTTATGGATAAGGAGTTTTTACTTGATACTCCTACAGCAAGGAAAATTTATCATGAATTTGCAGAGAATCAGCCAATTTTTGATTATCATTGTCATTTGATTCCGTCCGAAATTGCAGGCGATATAAGATTTAACAACATTTCCGAAGTGTGGTTGGGAAACAGGACATTTGGAGACCACTATAAATGGAGAGCCATAAGAGCAAACGGATTTGCAATAGAAGATATCTCAGATCCTTGGGATAGATTTAAAGCATGGGCAGAGACAATGGAAGTTGCAATAGGTAATCCTCTTTATCATTGGACACACCTTGAACTTCAGAGATATTTTGGGATTACAGCACCTTTGTGTTTGAAAAACGCAAGAAGTATCTATGACGAGTGTAACAGACAACTCAAAGAAAACAAGGACTTAAGTGTCTTTGGAATTTTTGATAAATTCAACGTTTATGCAGTGGGAACTACAGATGATCCTGCAGATTCTCTTGAATATCACATACAGGTAAAAGATAAAACAAAAACAAAGGTTATTCCTTCTTTTAGACCTGACAAAGCAATAAACATAGATGCAGAAGGCTTTGTTGAATATATAAAGAAGCTTGCATCAGCCTCCGGTGTTGATATTAAAAATGCAGAAGATGTTGTTAAAGCTTTGGTAAAGAGACTTGACTTCTTTGTTTCAAACGGTTGTCTTGCAACAGATCACGCTCTTATGGATGCTCCTTATGCTCCGGCTTCTGTTTGTGAAGTAAATTCCGTTTTTGAGAAAGCTATGAACGGTGGAACTCTTTCTCCTGAAGAAGGGGAAAAGTACAGATTCTTTGTTCTGAAGAATTTGGGAGAAGCTTATGCAAAACGCAATCTGGTCATGCAACTGCATTTTGCAGCAATAAGAAACAACAATAAACGCAAGTTTATGGAATTGGGTGCAGATACAGGTTATGATGCAACATTTAACAGTATCTCAAGTGCTAAACTTTCTGCCTTTTTAAACAGCATGGAAGAAGACAATGCCCTTCCTAAGACAGTCTTATATTCTTTGAATCCAAATGATTACTATGTCCTTGCTACACAAATGGGTTGTTTCCAATCGGGAATTCCTGGAAAAATTCAACTTGGAAGTGCATGGTGGTTCTGTGATCACAAAGACGGCATGGAAGAGCAGATGAAAACTCTTGGAAATTTAGGTCTTCTTGGAAGATTCATAGGTATGCTTACAGATTCAAGAAGT
Organism: Sphaerochaetaceae bacterium; assembly: GCA_045616225.1. GTDB lineage: Bacteria > Spirochaetota > Spirochaetia > Sphaerochaetales > Sphaerochaetaceae > JAZLGI01. Next base: position 15,547 of record JAZLGI010000123.1, on the reverse strand, counting down.
TTTCTTTCTTATCCTAGATTTGAATATTTCAGAAGAATCCTCTGCAATATGGTTGGTAATTGGGCAGAAAACGGAGAAATTCCAAATGATATGGAGCTTTTGGGCAAGTTAATCAAGGACATTTCCTTTGACAATGCTAGGAGGTATTTTGAAAATGGAAAAATTTAATACAACTGACGGAAGGAGTTTTTCAGTATATAAAGCATCTCAGCATGATGAAGTTTTCATGGTTGATGCAGGGAAGAAAGATTTACTTGTAAGTAATCCAAAACTTGGTTTTGCAGGTGAAGAAGTTACGTGCAGAGACTATAACTGCAAAATGATTTTATCAGAACTTAACCACCAAAATGCAGAAAAGTTAAGGTCAATTTTTCCATGGACAGCTCCTGCAAGAGTTCTTACAAGAGATAAAACAATGGGAGTAGGTGACCGTCTTGGTATTGCAGGAGACGGGCATATCAGAGTTTTCAGAAAATATCCGGAAATCACACCTATTCTGTCCCAACAGAGTATAAGAGAGCTTAACCTTACAAACAGAACATTTGCAGATGTTCTTGACAGTGCCACTTTTGCAGTTTTCAGAAACGGTTTTACTACAGGTTTTGGAGCAGACGGAGATCATGTTAAGACAGCAGAAGAAGTTGAATATGCTCTTTCCAGCGGGTTTACAATGATTACTCTTGATTGTTCTGAACAGATTGACAACTCTATTGAGAAGCTTTTGCCGGAACAGGTCAAGGCAATGTACAAGCCAAACAAAGTATTTGAAGATTTGTACTTGAATAAGATATTTGATATTGGTGAAGGAATTAAAATCTCATTTGATGAAGATTTGTTTATGAGAACTGTCCTGACATATTCTAAAGCTCTTGATCATGCAGAATACATTTTCAAAAATGTGGTTTGCAAGAATAATGAACAGCTTGCAGACTTTGAAGTTTCCATTGATGAAACTCTTACACCAACACTTCCTCAACAACATTTCTTTGTTGCAAACGAACTTGTAAGACGAAACGTGAATATTGCAACAGTTGCTCCTAGGTTCTGCGGAGAATTTCAAAAGGGAATTGATTATGTAGGTGATTTGAAACAGTTTGCAGAAGAAATGAAGATTCATGCAGGAATAGCGAGATTCTTCGGTTACAAGATAAGTGTCCACAGCGGGTCAGATAAGTTCTCTGTATTCCCTTCTGTAGGGAAAGAGACAAGAGGTAGATTTCATCTGAAAACTGCAGGAACAAACTGGCTTGAAGCAATGAAACTTGTTGCAATCAAAGATCCTTCTTTATACAGAGAAGTTCATAAGTATGCTCTTTCTGTTTTTGATGAAGCCAGAAAGTATTATCACGTAACTACTGATATTGAAAAAATACCTGCTGTAGATTCTTTAAAGGACAATGAATTGGCAGACTTGTTTAAAAACAATGATGCCAGACAGCTTATTCATATTACCTATGGTCTCATTTTAAATGAAAAGAAAGACGGAAAGTATTTATTCAAAGACAGATTATATGATCTTTGGAGAGAATTCAGGGAAGACTATTACAATCTTTTGGAGTCTCATATTGGACATCATGCATCTGCAATTCTGGCAAGAGCAGAATAAAAGGTATTTTGTCCGGTAAGCAAAAGTTTTGTTGACAGCTGCATTTGCACATGTTAGCCTTAATAAAAATAGTTTCACTTAATAAAACACAGTTTCATCTAGTGAAACGAGACTGGCAGGTTACAAATGAAGGTTATAACATTTGGAGAAATAATGATGCGTCTTAATCCGGAAGGATACAGACGCTTTGTACAAGCAGACAAGTTTGAAGCTTCTTATTCCGGAGGAGAGGCAAATGTTGCTGTTTCTCTTGCTCAGTTTGGCGTAAATGCAGCTTATGTAACAAAAGTGCCGTCACATGAGATAGGACAGTGTGCAGTAAATGAACTGCGTAAATTTGGAGTAGATACTTCTTTTATCTGCAGAGGCGGAGAAAGACTGGGAGTATACTTTGTAGAAAAAGGTGCTTCACAAAGAGCCAGCAAAGTCATTTACGACAGGGCTAATTCTTCAATAGCACTTGCAAAGCCGGAAGATTTTGACTGGGATAGAATTTTTGAAGGAGCTTCTTGGTTTCACTGGACCGGTATTACCCCTGCACTTGGGGGAAACCTTCCTGAGATTTGTCTTGAGGCTTGTAAAGTTGCAAAGGAAAAAGGACTTACTGTTTCCTGTGATCTTAATTTCAGAAAAAAACTTTGGACAAGTGAAAAAGCCGGTCAGGTTATGGGCCGGTTGCTTCCTTATGTAGATGTTTGTATTGCAAATGAAGAAGATGCAAAAGATGTCTTTGGAATTGAAGCAGAAAATACAGACATAAACAGCGGAAAGCTTGATGAAAAAGCATACATATCAGTAGCTAAACAGCTGGCAGACAGATTTGGATTAAAGAAAGTTGCAATAACACTCAGAACTTCACTGTCTGCAAGTGATAACCTTTGGTCAGGTATGCTTTATTCTAATGGAAAAACAAGCTTTGCACCTTCATTCAGCTTACGTATTGTTGACAGAGTGGGTGGCGGAGATTCTTTTGGGGCCGGTTTAATTTACAGTCTTTTGAACGGATATGATGATCAGGACGCAATTAATTTTGCCGTAGCGGCTTCTGCTTTGAAACACAGTATAGAACATGATTTTAATCTTGTAAGTGTCCAGGAAGTAAAATCTCTTGCATCAGGCAATGCTTCAGGAAGAGTTCAGAGATAGGAGGAGCATGTTATGTCTGAAAATGTTTTTAAACAGATGGAAAAACTGAAAATTGTTCCTGTAGTTGTCATTAACGATTCTTCCAAAGCAATTTCACTTGCAAAAGCAATTCTTGACGGCGGTATAAACTGTATTGAAGTAACATTCAGAACTTCTGCCGCAGCAGAATCAATAAAACTCATACATGAAGCTTTTCCTCAGATGCTTATTGGAGCCGGTACAGTAATAAATATAGAACAGGCTCAAAAGGCTTTATCTGCAGGTGCTGCCTTTATAGTCTCTCCTGGATTTGATCCGGAGATTGTACAGTGGTGTCAGAATAAAAATGTTGCTGTTATTCCTGGAGTAAGCACTGCATCAGAGGTTCAGTGTGCTGTGAAGATGGGATTGGAAATCCTTAAATTCTTCCCTGCAGAAGCTGCCGGTGGAATAAAGATGATTAACAGCCTTTGCGGACCATTCCCAAAAGTAAGATTCATGGCTACAGGAGGCATTTCTCTGGCTAATGTTTCTGATTATGCAGCATGTTCACATATTATTGCTGTTGGTGGATCCTGGATGGTCAAATCATCACTTATTGATGAAGAGAATTGGGAAGCTGTTTCAAAAGCTTGCAGTGAAGCTGTTAAAGCTATGGATGTTTGATATGGACAAAAACAATTCTTCGGTTCGTTCAGTTGATAGAGCTCTTGCAATAGTTGAAACACTGGCAAAACATGGAAAAGGTCTTGGTCTTGTGGAATTGGCAAATGAAGTGGGATTAAACAAATCCACGACCTATCGTATGCTTTGTTCAATAATGGCTCATGGCTGGATATCCAAAGACCCTTCATCCGGAAACTATAGGTTAACACTTAAAATGTTTGAGCTTGGGAGCAAAGTTACTTCTAATGTTCTTACTGTAACAAGACCTTTCTTTGAAGAATTATCCTACAAAATAGGGGAAACTTTTCACCTTGTTGTACAGGAAGAAGCAGATGTTGTCTACCTTTACAAAGAAGAGTCTTCAATTGAATCTATCAAAATGGGTTCCAGAGTAGGTTTCAGAACTTCTATGTTTGTAACAGGAGTAGGTAAAGCTATTCTTGCTTTTCTTGACTCAAAAGAAGTTGAGAGACTTTGGAACAAAACTTCAGATTTGCCTAAAACCAAAAACACAATTGTGTCTTTAGATGAAATGTACAGAGAATTGGAGATAGTGAAGGAAAGAGGGTGGGCTCTTGATAATGAAGAAAATGAAATTGGAGTACGTTGTGTGGCGGTTCCTATACTTTCAAGGGAAAACTATCCTATTGCAGCTATAAGTATTTCCGGTTCTGTTTTTCACATAACACAGGATAAATATGAGGATTTTGCTTCTATTCTCAAAGACACTGCGAGAAAGATTGCAATACAACTTGGAATATGAATAATTGTTTTCTGATTAATGACTTACATGTTGTTAAACAGATGATGGAGTTAGAAGAAAGGAGATGGATGTTGCAAAAAAGAATGAGTTTTGAACAGTATCGGAACTTAGACTTATCCATTTTTGCTGTTTTGTTGATTGTTTTTGAAATAATTGTTTTCAAAGCTGCAACGAAATGGTATCCGGATCAATTATATACGGTTTCATTGGTTCCGGCCCTTGTGACAGTATTAATGATAAGGTGGGATTATTTTGCTCTTATTCATGCTCTATTAGGCGGTTTGGTTTATTCTTACCTGGCAGAAGGTACTGTGTTACAATTTATGTGTTACCTGGGAGGAAATCTTTTTTGTATATTTGCTGTTTTTCTTATGAAGGCTGTGGGAAAGAATAAAATTTGTGAAAACAATGTGCTGGCTGTATTGTTTGCAGCATTTGTTTCACTTTGTATGCAGATTGGAAGATCTGCAATCTCAATTTTTATGGGATTTGGTATTGGTAAAAGTTTATATTTCATAACAACGGATGTTTTGTCCGGTGTTTTTGCAATGATTATTGTCATTATTACAAGAAAACTTGATGGAGTGTTTGAAGATCAGAAATTATATCTTCTCAGAATCCAGAAGGAATCTCAGGAAGAGCGGGGGAGCAAGTGATGAAAAGCAAAGCATCTGATTATCTGATATATGATGAACAGACAAAAACTTATAGGGAAGATCCCGAGCAAAAAGTCAGAGATGATGTAGAAAAGCACTATTGGCTTAATGTAGGAAGAACAATTCTCAAGGATTGGAGACTTTATCTGATGCTTGTTCCTATGTTGCTGGTATTCTTATTTTGGCGTTATTTTCCAATGTATGAATTGCTTGCCAGTTTTAAGGTTAAGGATGAAGTTCTCCCTGTTTCTCAACAGCTTTTTGCTGGTTTTTCTTACTTTAAAACATTACTTTTGGGAGATGGAGCGCTTTCAACTGAATTCTGGCGTGCAATGAGAAACACATTCCTTCTCAGTTTCTACGGTTTGTGTTTTGGTTTCCCTATGCCAATCATAATTGCATTGTTCTTTAATGAAATCAAATCCAATGCAGCCAGAAGTGTATATCAGGTTCTTACCTATCTTCCAAAATTTATGTCCACTGTTGTCATGACATCTCTTGTAACCATGCTTGTAAAGCAAGGTGCTCTTACTACAAGTTACGGAGTATTATCCAGAGCTTTGGAAGGAATAGGTGTGATTTCTCATGAAGTAGCTAATTCAGGTTTGTTGAATAATCCAAATTACTTCAGGGCAATATACCAGATTTCAGGTATTTGGGAAGGTGCAGGATATGACAGTATTGTTTTCTTTGCAGCAATCATTGCAATAAGTCCTACAAGTTATGAAGCTGCACAGATAGACGGAGCAAACAAGATGGCTCAGATGAGATATGTTGTTCTTCCTAGTATCCTTTCTACCATTGTTATCATGCTTATTACCAGAATAGGCTCTCTTCTTAATGTTGGTTATGAGAAAGTCCTTCTTTTATATAATCCAAACACTTATGTTACTGCAGATGTTGTTTCTACTTTCTCTCAAAGATATGGAATTCAGTCAAATCTTACAGGATTGGCTTCTGCAGCTGAAATGATGAATAACATTGTTGGAATGCTTCTTGTTATAGGGTCAAATACAATAGCAAGAAAAGCTTCCAATGTTTCACTTTATTAAGGAGCAAAAAGATGAAAAGAAGATTGGAAGTATCAGAACTTATTTTCAAGGTTATTAGCTATACGCTTCTTACCATATTTGCTCTTGCCTGTCTGTATCCGTTTGTTTATGCAATTTCTGCTTCAATAAGCGGCAGAAGTGCTGTTGAATACAGTGAAATTGTATTGTTTCCAAAAGATATTCAGTTTAAGGCATTTGCTAGGATGTTTAATGACAACATGTTCTGGAATTCATATTCCAATACCTTGTTCATAACGTTGTACGGAACAATTTGGGCATTGGGAGTAGCAATTTTAGGAGCCTATGCACTTTCAAAAAAGAGACTTCTGTTCAGAAAGTTTTTTAATTTTTTCCTTGTTTTTACAATGTGGTTCAGTGCAGGTCTTGTACCGCAATATCTGAATTATCTTCAGACAAAGAAAGTGTTCAACGGCATGGGAATAGTTGATGATAAGTGGTTGGTTGTAATAGCCATGGGTATGGCTGCAATGAATATCATTTTGTTGAGAAATGCATTTGAAGGTGTTCCTTCTGAAATAGAGGAGGCCGCCATTGTTGACGGTGCAACTGAAATGCAGGTTCTTACAAATGTTTATATTCCAATGACCAAATCTACAATTGCAACCGTTGCACTTTTCTTTGGTATTTCAAGATGGAATGGTTATTTCTGGGCAAGACAAATGATTTCAAACCAGAATGAACATCCGCTTCAGGTTTTCATAAGACTTAAACTTGAAGAATTTACAGATGCAGAGCAAATGGCAGGTTGGAACGAAGTCTATGCTTCCGACTCTGTAATTTATGCTCTTATAGTATGCTCTATAGTACCTATCCTTGTTATCTATCCATTTATCCAAAAGTATTTTGCTAAAGGAGTTAACGTGGGTGGGGTTAAAGAATAACGGCTTCAGGAGGAATTAATATGAAGAAAACTATTCTTATTCTTTTGATGGTTTTTGCAGCTCTTTCTGTGTGTTTTGCAGGTGGAAGTTCAGAGCTTCCTGTTGTAAACACAGAAGTTAAAGCAGCAGAACCTGTAAAAGAGGTTGCAAAGGAAGTTGTAAAAGAACTTACCTATGCAAACGGGACAACTCTCAGAATGGCAACAGGTTATAACAGTGCAAAAACCGGTTTGGCTTTTGATGCTGAAACTGCAGGTCAGGGTGTAACCCTTCCAGATGGTGTAACTTATCATGCCGGAGATTTAAAGCCAACTTGGGTTGAGATTGAAAAAGTTCTCGGAATTAAGATTGAGAACAAGTATCAGGGCAACAGTGCAACAAATGAATTCAAGTACTGGCAGGAGAGACTTAGTGAAGTTGATATTTTAAGCGGTACAGCTTCTCAGCTTCAGGAATACGGTGAAGCAGGAAAGATTATCAACATTGCAGAGTATCTTGATTACATGCCAAACTTCAAGGCTTATCTTGATGCAAACCCAATTGTAAGACTTTCAATTACCGGTAACACTTCTACAGGTGCCATTTATTTCTCACCTTACTTTGACGGAGTTAACGATATTGAGAGAATGCCTCTCATGAGGACAGATTTTGTTGAAAAGCTTCTTGATGGTGCAGGAAAGTTCACTGCAGCAAAGAGCGGAAAGACATCAAGCCCTGTTTATGAGCCATATATGCCAACAACAGGAAAAATTGCAGTTGACGTTGTAGAGAAAGACGGCAAAACAGTTAAAACAATCAACAAAAACTATGACAAGGCCGGCAACATTATTGCAAAGATGAATGCTAAAGGTTCAATGAGCGGTGTTGATGCAGTAAATATGCTCAGAGATTACATTGATGCAGCTTATGACGGATACTATGGAACAAAGAGATCAGATCTCTTCATTGGACAGAATGCAGCATGGGATGCAGATGAACTTGTAGCCCTTCTCAGATGTGTTGTTGCAAATGCTTACACACTTAACGGAACAGATACAATTCAGGGTCTCTTCTCAAGAGAAGATAATAACAACCAGAGACGTATTGATATGTACAGATTTGCCGGAAACCTCTTTGGTGTAAGAGGTGTAGAAGCCAGACAGGAATGGCTGTACTTTGGAACAGACGGCAAGCTCCATGATGTAAGACAGGAAAAAGAAGTTTATGAAGCTATGGAAAGAATGCATGATATGGTTCTTGAAGGACTTGTTTCTAAGTCATTCGTAGATATGTCAGCAGAAAGTTCAAAGACAATGCTTCAGAACGACCTTGGTTTCATGCATTATGACTACAACCAGACCCAGACTCTCTATAACGACGCAAGCCAGAAGATTATGGGACAGGGCGAAAAGTACATGGCAGTCATGGTTCCTGTTGCACGTTGGTATGACGGAACAAATGCAAACGGCGTTTATATGAGATTCACAGAGTCTTGGCGTTCTGTTAAGACAGATGCTTGGGGACTTTCTAAGGAAGGTATCGGAGACAGTCAGGATAAACTCTTTGCAGCTCTCAAGATTATTGATTATGCATACAGTCCAAAGGGAATGATTCTTATGTCTTATGGTCCTGATGCATTTATCAAGACAAAGGCAGACGGAAGCTACGAAACATTTAACTTCAACGGTACAGAGATGCCTGTTATTGCAGATGCTACATGGGAAGCTCTCTGGGCTCTTGGAAAGGGTAACTATACCAACTTCGCAAGATACTATCTTGGCTCAACTCTTTCATTTGCAAAGAGTCAGGCATTTGAGTATCAGTGCACAACAGAAGTAGGAAAAGAAGGTGCAGGTTACATTTCAACAGCTATTGGACTTGGTACAATCAAGCATCCGGAACTTGCTGTTTGTGATAACATGTGGTACACATCTGTCCCTACAACTCTTCCTTCAACACAGGCAGAGAACACAATGATTAACGGTTACACAGATCTTTCTGCTTCTAACTGGAGTACTGAAAAGGGTGGTGTAAACTACTTCGTAGATCTCATTGTAAACGGTTATACAGTTCCTGGTATGTCAGATGCTGCTTCTGCAGCAAATACAGTTAAGACAACATTCAGCGGAGCTCAGTGGTTGCAGCTCAAGCAGGATGCATGGAACAGACTTGTTAAGTTCTATCAGACACTGTAATTAGTTAATGATTAGTCCGTGCAGGATTTTCCTGCACGGAGCTCTTTTAGGTCAACACGCAGGAGGCCTGCTATGTATAAAAAGCAAATGATTTTTGAAAAAATAATTTGCCTTTTAGCTGTATTTATAGCTGCAGCAATTTTTGTTTACTCTCTGGGTATAATGACAGATTTATATGACTGTCTGTATTCAACAATGAGAAATCCGTATGATTTGACTGAGACCACTGTAGACGGGTCTTATGTCTATTATGAAATGCAGGGTTTTAATAAGGCATTTGAAAGGAATGCCATCATTCTCATTTTATGTGCGTGTTTTCTATTTATTACAAATACTCATAACCGCAGAAAATACTACATTGCAAACTACATATCTACCGGTTTGTTTTCCGGTTTTTCCCTTTATCTTTGTATTTGGGGAAGTAAACAGATTGCTTATTATAAGTCTCAATGGCTCAAAATAGATTTTGAAGCTTTGAAGGCACACTCTGAAATGTGGAAGACATATTATACAGAGTCTACTTTCTGGTTTGATTTACATTACTCATTGTTTGGAATTCTTTTAATTTCAGCAGTTCTTTTATGTTTTAATCTTATTTGGAAAAAACGTCTTGAAAAAGAAGAACAGAGTTTAATCTGTGAGGAGGAGGTCTGACATGAAAACTGACCAAGATAAACAGATTCAACTTGACAGAATGCGTTATACAAAGAACAAGGTTTCTTCAAATCTTGTATTGTTGGCAATTCTTTTAAATGTTTTCTTTTTTGTAAGTATTTACAAGAGAGATGTAGGAACTTATTACTACACTATTAAGATTGGCATTTCTGTTATTTACAACCTTGTTTTCATGCTTTTTGCTTTCCTCTGTTCTGAGGGAATCAAAAATTACAAAAAACATTATTCATTTGTTTTGGCTTTTTTAGGTTTGTTGCAGTTTATAAGAATTTTTATCATTCCGGTAAATGCATACAAGGCTACAGTAAGTCTTGGAACTTCTGAGGTAATGGCAATGGAGAATGCACAGTTTGTAAGATGTGTTATTTATCTTGTATTATCCGGCATAGCTTTGTTTGTTTCGGCTTTTGTTGGATATGTAAGAAGTAAGAAACTTGCTGATTATCTGGCATCTCTGGATCCTGAAGAAAGGAGAGATTAATGGCACAGCTTACTCTTAAAAATATAGATAAGATTTATGACAACAATGTTCAGGCCGTGTTTGATTTTAATCTTGATGTGAAAGACGGAGAACTCATTGTTCTGGTAGGCCCTTCCGGTTGCGGTAAATCTACTACACTTAGAATGGTTGCAGGTCTTGAGGATATTTCAAAGGGTCAATTGCTTCTTGATGGGAAGGATATTACACAAACTCCTGCAAAAGACAGAGATATGGCAATGGTTTTCCAAAACTATGCGCTGTATGGCCATATGACAGTATATGAAAACATGGCTTTTTCTCTGATGTTAAGAAAAGAAGATCCAAAAGTTATTCATAAAAAGGTTTTGGCTGCTGCCGAGATTCTTAATCTTACTACTCAGCTTAATAAGAAACCTAACCAGCTTTCAGGTGGGCAGAGACAAAGAGTTGCCATGGGAAGATCTATAGTAAGAAATCCTAAAGTATTCCTTTTTGATGAGCCTCTTTCAAACTTGGATGCTAAGCTTCGTGGATCTACAAGGCGTGAGATTCTCTTACTTCATAAGAGATTGGGAGCAACCATGCTTTATGTTACTCATGACCAGACAGAAGCTCTTACTCTTGCTGACAGAATTGTTTGTATGAGTATGGGGCATGTCCAGCAGATAGGTACACCTCTTGAACTTTATGATAAGCCGGCAAATTTGTTTGTAGCATCATTTATTGGACTTCCTCCTATGAATTTCTTTGATGTCACAGTTCATGACAACAAGCTTGAAGGCAACGGTTTTGTAACAGAGATTCCTGAAAACAAAGTTTCTTTGCTGTCTTCTTATAACGGCAAGGAAATTGTTTTAGGAGTAAGACCTGAAGATGTATTTGTTGGCGGAAGTGTTCCTGTAGAGGTAGTAAACAATGAAAACCTTGGCATGAATACACTTGTTCATGGTCATATAGGAAATATGAAAAACAACAAAATTACGGCAAAACTTCGTGGTTGGGCAAGCTATGTGAGCGGAGATTGCTTAAATGTAGGTTTTAATAATATGCATTTCTTTGACAAAGAAACCACAAATGCTATCCGCGGGGAGAGTGAGAAATGAAAAACTTTTTCAGAAAGATAATGGTAGGACTTAAAAGAAGACCTCAGCTTGTATGTCTTATCGCGCTTTGTCTGACCTTTGGTTACTATTCTTTTAATCTTACAGCTGTATCCAACACTACTGCCAAGATTCAGGGAAATGGAATGGGACTTTGCGGGTTCTGTACAATGTTGTTTTCTATTTTATCAATTGTCTCATGCCTTAATGCATTTCCAACAAGAAAAAAAGCAAATATTCCAATGCTTGTTGTTACTTATGTAATGATTGGAATTGTTATTTTTGCAGACATAAAATACAGGGGAATTATTATTGAAGCTGTTACCCGTGCAGAAAATCCAATATTGATTACAGAAACTACAATGTACATATATGATTCTGCAAAAATAGTTTACAATCACATCATTTTCCAGATTGTCTGTGTTTTGCTTATAGCACTTAAGCCTGTTTATGCAAAGTTGTTCAGAAAGGTCAATACTTCTGTTACTGTAGAAGACTTTGGCAAAATGGACGCTATTGATATTGCAGAGGATTGACTTGTATGGAAAAGGAAAGAAACAGCTACAAACTTAATACAAAAGCTGTTGATGATTTGGTAAATGCCGCATCTGACACCTCTGAAGTCTCTGAAGAAGAGCTTAAGAGATACAGATCAAAGAATGGGTTTCTCTCAAAATGGCCTGTTCCTTTAAAAATGGCTTTTATCAAATTCTGGTTCAGCGGAGCAATCTGTTTCTTTTTTATCTGGGGTTTGGGAATATACGTTTCAGATATTGTAGATATGTTGTTTATCACTTCTGTTGCAATGGGATTTGTTACAGATATTCTGGTAAACAACTTAATAAGATTTATGGCTGAAACAGATGGTCAATTTGACCGTTGGATGATGTTTCCAAAGAAAAAATACATAAGTCTTATCTTTAATGTGCTTTATGCAATGTTTATTACATTATGTGTTTATGAGCTTTATACGTTCATTAACATTGTAATCATTAATGTAAGTAAAGATGCCAACAGAATACCGTTGGGAGTAGAACCGTTACTGTTTGGTATGTTTTACATGGGTTTTGATATGCTGTTTCTTGCTTTGAAAAAAATGTTTAAGTCCATTGTTTCAGATGCAAAAAATAAAGTGGAAAAGGGAGTTTAATATGGCATTCCTGTCTTTAAAAGACGTAAATAAGATTTATCCTAATGGTTTTCATGCTGTTCATGACTTTAATCTTGAAATAGAGAAGGGTGAGTTTATTATTTTTGTAGGTCCTTCCGGTTGCGGAAAATCTACTACTTTGCGAATGATTGCAGGATTGGAAAACATAAGCAAAGGAGATTTTCTGATTAACGGTGAACGTGTTAACGAGAAAGGACCAAAAGATAGAGGAATTGCCATGGTTTTCCAAAGCTATGCTTTGTATCCTCAACTTACCGTTTTTGACAATCTCGCTTTTGGACTTACTCTGGAAGGAGTAGATGAAAACGTAATAGAAGAAAAAGTCAATCGTGTTGCTTCTATCCTTGGTCTTACAGATTATCTTGACAGATATCCTCGCGCACTTTCCGGCGGACAGAGACAGAGAGTTGCAGTTGGTAGAGCTATTATAAGAAAAGTAGATATTCTTCTGATGGATGAACCTCTTTCCAACCTTGATGCAAAACAAAGAGTTACCATGCGCTCTGAAATATCTCAGATTCACCGTGAAACAGGTGCAACAACAATATATGTTACTCATGATCAGACAGAAGCCATGACCATGGCAAGCAGAATTGTAGTCATGAAGGAAGGATACATTCAGCAGGTTGGCTCACCGCATGATTTGTATTTTAATCCTGTTAATGTGTTTGTTGCAGGCTTTATCGGAGAACCGCCTATGAATTTTGTACGTTCAACTGTAAGTAACGGCAAGATAAATGTGGGTGATAATGTTCTTGATTTAAAAGCATGTATGTCTGAAGAAAACCTTAAAAAATATGAAGGAAAAGAAATTGTTTTTGGATTCAGACCTGAAGGAACTGCAATAAACGCCTGTGAGAATTCCTTTAAAGTTAACTGTAATGTAGAGCTTACAGAGCTTTTGGGTGACAATACAAATGTCTATGTTGACATTCAGGGGGAGAAAGTAATTCTTAAAACAGATCCTCATAATACTCCTGAAATGGATTGTATGATAGATTTTTACATTCCTTATGAAAATGTATATCTTTTTGACGGTGAAACGGAGTTTGTAATAAAATGACAGAACCTTTATCTATAAGATTTGCAAACTCGGTTATTGATTCTTTTACTCCTGATTTAATGAAATGGCATTATCAGGATGGTCTTATTGTCTACAGTATTTACAATATTGGCGATTACTATGGAATTCAGAAATTCAAAGATTGGGCTGTCTCAATGTATGAAGCTTTGATATCCGCAGATGGAACAATAAAGACATACAGAACCGGAGAATACAATCTGGATCAGATAAATTGCGGTAGACCTCTTTTTGATTTCTACGCAGAAACAAAAGATGAAAGATATCTTAAAGCTGCAGAACATCTTAAAGAGCAATTAAACACTCAGCCAAGAACAAAGAACGATATTTTTTGGCATAAGGAAATTTATCCTTGGCAGGTTTGGCTGGATGGTCTTTATATGCAGGGGCCTTTTTGGACAAGATGCGGACATTTTGAAGATGTTCAGGCTCAGCTTGTTAAGGTTTACTCAATAATGAAGGATTCAAAGACAGGTTTGCTTTATCATGCCTGGGATGAGTCCAAGGGTATGCGTTGGGCAGATGAAAACACAGGGCTTTCTCCACATTTTTGGAGCAGATCAATCGGATGGTATTTAATGAGTTGTCTTGACTGCCTTGAATATGCACCTGAAGGATTTGAGGAATTAAAGAGCCAAATAAAAACAATTGTCAAAAATCTTTTAAAGGCTGTATCTGAATTCCAGGATGAAAACGGAATGTGGTATCAGGTTCCTGATTACAAAGAAGAGACCGGCAATTATCATGAAACAAGTGGTAGTTCTATGTTCTGCTATGCAGGATTCAAAGCAGCCAGATTAGGAATAACAGATGATTATGTCAAAATGGCAGAAAAAGGAATGAAAGGTATTTGCGATAAGTATCTTTCTGAAGAAGGAACAAAACTTCATCTTGGAGGAATCTGTTCTGTGGCAGGACTTGGAGGAAATCCGTATAGAGACGGATCTTTAAGTTACTACTTCAGTGAACCTGTGGTAACAGATGACTTCAAGGGAACAGGTCCGTTTGTTCTTGCTTGTCTGGAATCTGAAAAACAAACAAAAAGAGGTAATAAATAATGGAAATTTTGGAAAACTTCTCACTTACGGGTAAATTGGCATGGGTAACCGGTGCTACATACGGAATAGGCTATGCAATAGCTTCATGTTATGCAAAAGCGGGAGCTAAGGTTGCTTTTAATGCAAGACACCAAGATGGCATAGATAAGGCTCTTGAACAGTATAAAAAGGACGGAATTTCAGATATCCGTGGTTATGTGTGTGATGTAACAGATGAAAAGCAGGTTAAGGATACACTTTCAAAAATTGAATCTGACTTTAACCAGACTGTGGATATCCTTGTCAACAATGCCGGAATTATCAAGAGAATACCAATGACGGAAATGAGTGCAGAAGATTTCAGACAGGTTATAGATATTGACCTTACAGCTGCTTTCATTGTTTCAAAGGCTGTTCTTCCTGCAATGATTGAAAAGCGTTGCGGAAAAATAATCAACATCTGTTCAATGATGAGTGAACTTGGAAGAGAAACAGTTTCTGCTTATGCTGCTGCAAAAGGCGGATTGAAAATGCTTACCAGAAATATCTGTTCAGAATACGGCAAATACAATATTCAGTGTAACGGAATAGGCCCTGGATATATTGCAACCCCTCAGACAGCTCCTCTCAGAGAAAGACAGAGTGATGGAAGCAGGCATCCTTTTGACAATTTCATAGTATCAAAAACTCCTGCAGACAGATGGGGAACAACAGAGGACCTTCAGGGACCTGCTTTATT
This sequence comes from Sphaerochaetaceae bacterium, assembly GCA_045616225.1. Lineage (GTDB taxonomy): Bacteria > Spirochaetota > Spirochaetia > Sphaerochaetales > Sphaerochaetaceae > JAZLGI01. Next base: position 340 of record JAZLGI010000123.1, on the reverse strand, counting down.
CTTGGCTTCACATGCTTCAGATTTTGTCAACGGACATATTCTCTATGTAGATGGAGGAATTCTGGCTTACATAGGAAAACAGCCAAGCTGAATTAAACAAGGAGGAATGTAATAATGGATATCAGATATTCAACCGGAAAAGAACCTTTTAAGAGAATGAATACAGAGGAACTCAGAGAAGAGTTTCTTATTACAAATATCTTTAATGCAGATGATGTCAGTGCAGTGTATTCTCATGTAGACAGAATTGTTACCATGGGTGCAATGCCGGTGACTAAAAGAATTAATCTTGAAAAAAATATAGATACATGGAAGAACTTTGGTGTTCACAGTCTTTTGG
>JAZLGI010000122.1:0-10945 GCA_045616225.1 Sphaerochaetaceae bacterium | reverse complement strand
CTGAGTCCAAGGATAGTAAAATGAAAGCTCAAAAAAGTCAAATCCTTTATCTCTGCAAAAAAGAAGATGTTCTTCAACTGAGCTGTATTCCATAAATGTTGGTATTCCGAGTTTCATTACATTACACTCTTATTTAGTAAGTTTTCCTAAGGCAATAGTGTTTCCGCTTTCCTTATCTATCAGAACAATTTTATTGCCCTCTATATTAAAGTTTACACTTGAATCAACCAGATAGTCTATTGAGCCAAACATAACAGAAGAAATAATACTGTCTCCAACAGCAATCTTGATTGTCGTTTCCATACCTGCAGGAAGAGTCGAGTATACTGTTCCTGTTAAGTTTCCAAAATTGCAGATAGAGACAAATTCAGGTCTTATTCCAATTATAACCTCAGAATTCTTCAGCTTAATTTCTTCATTTGAACTGAATGTAAAGTCCTGATTATAAAGATTAACCTTTATCTTACCGTCCTCTGTTTCAGTTGCTTTTGCATCAATAAGATTCATAGTTGGGTTTCCTACAAAATCAGCAACGAACACATTCATAGGTCTTTCATAAACTGTCAACGGTGGATCATATTGCTGTACCACACCCTTGTTCATAAGGCAAATCTTTGTTGCCAGAGTCATAGCCTCAAGCTGATCGTGTGTAACATAAATAAAAGTTGAACCGGTATCTGAATGCAAACGCTTAAGCTCTGTTCTCATTTCGCCACGAAGCTTTGCATCAAGGTTTGATAAAGGTTCATCCATGAATAATACTTTTGGTTTTGGTGCAAGAGTTCTGGCTATTGCAACACGCTGTTGCTGACCTCCTGAAAGCTCTGCAGGATAACGCTGGGCAAACTCTTCAATCTTCATGAGTTTCATCATCTCAGCTACACGGAATTTAACATCCTCTGCATTCCATTTCTGAGTCTCAAGACCAAATGCAATATTTTGATAAACAGTCATATGAGGCCATAGAGCATAGTTTTGGAAAAGAAAACCAACATCTCTTTTGGATGCCGGAACATTAATTCCCCGTTCTGAGTCAAAAACAGTAACACCATTCATAATTATCTGGCCACTTGTAGGTGTTTCAAGACCGGCAATCATTCTAAGAGTCGTAGTTTTTCCACAACCGGACGGCCCCAATAAAGTAATAAAAGCTTTGTCTTCTACTTTCATTGAAAGATTATCAACAGCAACAAAGTTACCCCATTTTTTGGTTACATTTTTTAAAATAATTTCCGGCATATTAATTTCCTCCCACACCTTTATCTATAGATGCACCGGTCAATTTGTTTACTACTAAATTAACCACCAATACAAACAGGACAATCAGTAAATTGACACCATTTGACATCTGGAAAACACTTGCTTCATCATAGTAAACAAGAAGAGTTGTAATAAGCGATCCGCTATCACACAAAAGAATAAACAGACTTAGCTCTCTCATACAGTTAATAAACGGCAATAAATATCCGCTGATAAAACTTGATTTTTGAATAGGAAAAAGAATCCTTGTTACTCTACGGAACCATGAAGCTCCTACAAGAACTGAAGCCTCTTCTATCTCTCCGGAAAGCTGCATCATTGCATTTGTATCATTACGTGCAGCTATCGGAAGATATTTTAAAGAACCTACAATAACAAGCAGCAGTAAAGTACCTCGCAAAAACAGTAATCTTGAAGATACTGCAAGCCAAATTGCCCCAAAAGCCATAGTTGGAATCAGGTAAGGGAAAAAAGAATAAGCAGATATAACTGATGCAAGTTTGGAATTCCTCTTTTTGGATACACTGTAACCAATAAGGAAACCTGTAGTTCCTACTGTAAGAGCAACCAAAGAAGATAACTTAATTGAACTCCACATAGCACCCCAAACAGTCTTATTGAATAGAATTCCACAACCTACGTTTCTAAAGAAATCAGAAAGATTTTCACGGCTACACCAAAACTTTAAAGTTAAACGGGAATAATCTCCCGGTGTCTCAACAAGAGATTCAAGTGCAAATGATACTATCGGGAAAATAGCAACAAATCCTGCAACCACAATTAAGAATATTGAAACCGGATAATTTGCCTTTCCAAGTTTTATATATGAAACTTGTCCACTCTTACCGGTTACTGTTGTAAAAGACTTTCTTTTTCCTACAATTTTCTGGTTCATAATCAAAAAACCCATTCCAAAAATCATAAGAATAATTGTCATTACATAAGCCTGTCCAGAATATGGAGAATTGTACAAAGATGAAAGCATTGTTGAAAGAACAAAGAAATTTCCAGGAGAACCTATAAAGTTAGGAATTGCAAATGTTGCCAAACCGCCAGAGAAGCACATAAGGAAGACAAACAGAATTGTTGGCATCAACATAGGTATTGTAATCTTTGTTGTTATTCTCCATCTTCCGGCCTTTAAAATTGTTGCAGCCTCTTCGAGATTTGCATCCATATTACGAAGCACACCACCCAACATAATATAAGCCAACGGAGCATTATGTAATCCCAAAACTATAACACATGGAAAAAGACCGAAAACCATCCAAGATGGAACACAAATTCCTGTTACAGCTTCAAAAAAACCGCAAATTCCGGCACCTGTCTGTGTATTTTGAAATAAATTTCTCCATACAAGTGCCAGCGTCCATGAAGGCATAATATACGGGAACATCATAATTGCAGAAATAAACTTCTTTCCTTTAAGGTTAGTTCTCGTAATTAAAAAAGCTATCATTCCCCCTGCAACAAGTGCAAATATCGTTGCAAAAAGAGCTAGCAAGATACTATTTAAAAGAGGTCTCCAGAAAAACCCTCTACTATATTCTGCTGTATATTTACTTCCCAAAAGCATTGAGAAATTATTAAAAGTAATGTCTCCTTTTTTCAGCGTTTTACCAAAAATAGTGGAATACATTTTTGAATCCTTCAGTCCAAGTGTTACAGAAGACCTAACCACTGCAAAAAGCGGATATACAAGAAGGATAGTAAAAATAATAAAAAACATTAAAGCCAGCACATTTTCCGGTTTACTCAGCCATGACTTTATGCTATTGAGCTTTAGTTGTCTTTTTGAAAGAACTTTTGTTTTATCCATAGTTTTAATCAATTGTATTTCCCTGAGGGTTTCTCAGGGAAATATCTATAAGAGCAAATTATTTGCTCAAAAAACAATTATTTTTTCTCAGAAACCCACTGAGCAATCTGTGTGTAAATCTCATTGTAATGAGCTGCAACATAAGCAGGATCTTCACCTGGGCTTGAAACCTTCCATACATCAATAGGCTTGTCACCTCTTGATAATGCCTTTTCACTTGGAACAACATTTGGATTACTGCTGTATCCACCTGGATCTCCACCGTAGTATGCTGCATATCCTTCTTCTGTCAGAAGATAATTAATAAACAAAGCTGATGTATACGGATACTTAGCATTTGCGCTTGTTACTGCAAATGTCTTTGAAAGAGTTCCGCCAACACCATTGATTGAGTCAAAAGGACAAACTGTTAGAGTTGCGATATCACCTTCTCTCCACTTTGAGAATGCTACGCATCCAATTGTTCCCGGCTTACCGTTGATAGTGTTATTATAGATTGTACCGCCCTTAGCTTCAAAAACTCCATTCTGAATCAAACCATAGGCCCATTCGTATGCAGGAGCAGAAAACTTTTCACTGGATGCCCACTCTTTTCCGTAATAATCCTTGTAGGCTTTCTTAATTTTTGCTTCCCATTCAGGCTTTGTCATTTCAATTATATTATTGATGAAAGCTGTATTTGAAAGAGGATTCTGCATAATAATGCCCTTATACTTTGGATCAGCAAACTGCCACATGTTTGTAACATAGTTTTTAAGATTGCCGTGATCATTATTATAGAAGAATGCAAAACTTACATACTGGATATTCAAAGGCATCTGTTCTTCTACAGGAAGAATTGTTTTGAATTCCGCAGGAACAAAGTTTTCCACAAAACCTTCTTCCATAAGATTACCCATCTCGTAAGCATCAAGAGTAACAAGAAGATCAGCTCCATAAACACCGGCTTCTGCTTCAGTTGCATACTTTGTGTACAAATCTGAAGTACTGAAAACTGTGGTCTTTGTCTTAATTCCTGTTTTCTTGGTAAAGGTATCAACATCCAAACGTGTTGAAACAGCATAAATGTTGAATTCGTTGTCTCCAATTTCTTCTTTTGCCTTTACTAAAAGTTCATCCCAGCTCATATTCTCTGCATCTTTTAATGCAGCCTGAACAGATGTGAGCTCGCTTCCCTTACTTTCCTTTGTACCATTTGCAAAACATGTAAATACAAGTGAAACAATAAGGAGAGTCATTAAAAGTTTTTTCATAAAACCTCCCATACATTGAATACTCAATGCAATATTCCTATTTTTTCTTGTGAGCTTCCCCACAACTTTTTCTTTCAAACAAATACGGCTTAGCAAGATACGGTGAAGACAATTTAGCAGGTTGTGAAAGAATAAAACTAATTATCTTTTCTGACACTTCTTCTGTATTCCAACCAACAGTTGTCAATTCAATTAACGGATTTCCGGACACAATTGAACCGTCACAACCTATGACAGATATGTCTTTTGGTACTTTCTTTTCTGCTTCCTTCAATGCTTTTAAAACCCCTACTGCAACGTCATCCTTTATTGCAAAAATAGCTGTAACATTTTTATTTTCTTGAAGCATTTTTTGTGCCTCAAAGTAACCTGAATCTATTAGTGAATGATTTTCTACTGAATCCATGTATACATAAGACTGCAAATTCTGTGATTTCATGAATTCCTTATAAGTAGCAACTTTGATTTTGGTAGAATTAGACTGTCTGGCATCTCCTATGACAGCTATGTTTCTGTGCCCTTTTTCAAAAAGATACCTAAGTGCCATTAGTGTTTCAGCCTTACTGTCAACAGCAACATAACAAAGACTGAAATTTGCAACAGCTTTTCCTAAAAAAATAACAGGAACCCTATCTGAAACAATACTATTAATTCTTTTATAGTCGTCATTTACAGGTGTAATGATTATTGCCTTAACACGTAATTCAACCATTGTCTGAAGGCACTTATTTTCTTCTTCAATGTCTCTGTTACTGTCTGAAAGAATAATATTAAGATTATGCTGTCTGGCAACATTACTCAAAGGTTTGATTATTTCACCATAAACAGTATTTGCATCTCTTAATATAACGCCTATTGAATTTGAAGTATTTTTTACAAGGTTAACTGCAAAAAGATTTGGAGAATAGCCCAATTCTGTAGCCTTATCAGAGACCATCTTTTTTGTCTCATAACTAATATCAGGATAGTCATTTAATGCTTTTGATACAGCGGAAAGAGATAATCCCAATTCTTTAGCTATAGTTTTGATAGTTACATGCTTTTCCATTACAACCACTCATATTATCTAAAACGTTTTAGTAAAGACCTTTTAGCTAGAGATATCCTATTACCACAATAGCAAGCTTTCAACTAAAACTTACTAAAACAATCAGTAAAGTTTTGAGTAGCCTTTTAAAAGCAATGGGACTGTAACAAAAGGCCGGATTTCTGATTGAGGGGGTGGGCAGCCTTTTCAGTCTAAAATTTAAAATTGGCAATTTGGACTTAAAAAAATCAGTCCAAAATCAGAAAAATGCAATTTGGACTTAAAAAATTCGTCCAATCAGTCCTAAATATTAAAGGGCTGCAACACAGTCAAAATGACTATTGTTACAGCCCCTGCACATATTTTTAAGACAATAATCAGCTGGAAGACTTTGTATAAGGAATACCTGCTGACTTTGGTGCATAATCACGCCCAGAGAAAATAATAAGGGCAATGAGTGTAATTGCATAAGGAATAAGGTTGAATACTTCTGATGGAATTGCTGTTCCATTGAGAAGAACAGAAAGAGCCTGAGCTGCACCAAAGAGAAGTGATGCACCAAAAACTCCAATAGGAGTCCATCTTCCAAATGCTACAGCAGCCAAGGCAATAAATCCTCTTCCTCCAACAAGTGCACTGGTGAACTGAATTGTCTGAGTCATAACTGCACATGCTCCGGAAAGACCTGCAAGTACACCGGAAAGGAAAACTCCAATGTATCTGATTTTTCTTACATTTATACCAACACTGTCTGCAGCTGCCGGATGTTCACCACAAGCTCTGAGATGCATTCCAAACGGAGTCTTGTAAAGAACAAACCATGAAAGAAGAAGAACAAGAATGGAAATATAGAAAGAAGGATAGAATCCAAGCTTATCAGAAGCCATTCTTATAGGAATTGCATCTGTTCTGTCCATTCCAAAGAGAACCTGACATGCAAAGATTGCAAGACCATCTGCAAGAAGGTTAATACCTGTACCGGAAATTGTCTGGTCTGCCTTCATATCAATTGCAGCAACAGCATGAATAAGGGAAATGATACCGCTTACAATCATAGCAATTAGTACTGCAATCCAAACAGAAAACTTTCCTGCTCCTGCAAACTGCATAACACAGGCAGCACAAGCTGCAGAACATGCTCCAACAGTCATGAGACCTTCAAGAGCAACGTTTACAACTCCGGATCTTTCACAAATCATTCCTCCTACAGCAGTAATGAGGATAGGAGCAACAACCATCATAATGGTAGGAATCATTGAAAAAATATTCATTTTGAAGCCTCCTGTTTTACAAGCTGTTTTGCTCTGTACTGTTTGACCAGTTCAAGACCGCTTCTGAGAGCAATAAAGATAACGATAAGACCCTCTATGATATTTACGACTTCTCTAGGAATGTTCATAAACTGCATAAGTGAGTAAGCACTCTTGAGAGCACCAAATAAGATACCGGAAAGAAGCATACCAATTGCTCTGCTGTTTCCTACAAGAGCTACTGCAATACCCATAAAACCGTAGTTGTCCTGTCCCTGCATGATTCTTCCGAATCTGAGAGAACCCAAAAGAACACAAGCACCTGCAAGACCTGCAAATGCACCGGCAATTGCCATTGAAAGTGAAATAGCCTGAGTATCGTTGATACCGCTGCACTTTGCTGCATTCTTATTAAAACCTGTAGCTCTGAAAGAGAATCCAAGAGCTGTCTTCTCCATTATGAACCAGTAAACTGCAACTGCTAATAACATAAAGAAGAATCCTATGTTAAGGGCGCTTTCAGGAATAAATACTTTCTGTAAAAGAGCTTGGCTTGGGAAATCTGCAGTTCTGTAAGTTCTGTTTGTTGCACCTGATGGAAGAAGGTAAAGAGCTACAAGACGATATGTGTATAAAGCAATGTAGTTGAGCATGATTGTAGCAACAACTTCAGAAATCTTAAACTTTGCTTTGAGAATACCAACAACTCCACCCCAGATTGCACCTGCAAGAACTGCAACTACAAGACAGAAGAACCACATTCCAGGGAAAGGCTTTACAAGAACTGCAAATGCATGAGCTGCAAGCATTCCAACTGTGTACTGTCCTTCTGCTCCTATGTTAAACAAACCTACACGGTTTGCAAAACCCATTGAAAGACCGCAAAGAACATAAGGAATTGTGAATGTAAGAGTATCTCCAAGAGGTGAAATGCTCCACTTACCCATTCCCTTATTAAAATAACCTACAAAACTCTGCCAAAGAGCTTTATAAAGACCTGCAGGATTCTTTCCTACGGCCAGAACAATAATTGTACCTGCAAAAAGTCCCAGAATAACAACTGCTACAGAAGTTGCTCCGTTGGAATCCAGGAACCAGTCAATGAAGGCTTTCTTCTTTTTTATTGTTTTTTCCATTTAGGCCTCCTTTTTGACACCGGCCATCATAAGACCAATTTCAGATGCTGTCTTTTCACCTTCATTGAAGATGCCTACAATTGAACCCTTTGAAATAGCGGCAATTCTGTCACAAAGGTTCATAATCTCATCAAGTTCAAAGGAAACAAGCAAAATAGCTTTACCCTTGTCTCTTTCTGCAACAAGACGTTTTCTTATATATTCAATGGCACCAACATCAAGACCTCTTGTAGGCTGTGCAACAAGAAGTACATTAGGAGAAAGTGATATTTCTCTGGCAATAATAACCTTTTGCTGGTTTCCACCTGAAAGAGAACCGCAAGGAGTAATAGAACCCTGACCGCTTCTTACATCAAACTGCTCAATGAGGCTGTCTGAATTTTTCATGATTGCGTCATAGTCCAATACACCAAGTTTTCTTGTGTACTTTTCTGTATAGAAGTCTTTGAGAACAGTATTCTCGGCAACTGTGAGACCTGCAACAAGACCATGCTTATGTCTGTCTTCAGGTATATGACCAAGTCCCTTTTCTGCTCTCTGACGAATAGTCATCTTTGTGATATCTTCTCCGTTTAGAAGAATTTGTCCCTGAGTTACAGGAGAAAGACCGCTTAATGCATACAAAAGCTCTGTCTGACCGTTTCCGTCAACACCTGCAATACCAACAATTTCACCGGCTCTGATATCAAGTGAGAAATCATGTACTTTCTCTACACCAAGAGCATCCTTAACACAGATATTCTTGATTTCAAGCATCTTTTTACCAGGATTACAAGGAACCTTATCAATATCAAACTTTACAGGTCTTCCAACCATCATTGTGGCTAAATCCTGCTCTGAAGTTTCCGGCTTAATATCTACACAGTCAATGTATTTTCCTCTTCTGAGAATTGTACATCTATCTGCAACAGCCTTGATTTCCTTTAGCTTGTGGGTAATAAGAACAATTGTCTTTCCTTCTTTCTTAAGAAGTCTGATGATATCCATAAGTTCATCTATTTCCTGCGGAGTAAGAACTGCAGTAGGCTCATCAAGAATAATTATATCTGAATCTGAATAGAGGGTTTTTAAAATTTCTACTCTCTGCTGTTGTCCAACTGTAATATCCTCAATCTTTGCTTTTGGATCTACCTGAAGACCATATTTCTCTGAAAGAGCCTTTACTTTCTTTTCCGCATCTGCCAAAGAAAGAATACCAAACTTATTTTTTGGTTCTCTGCCAAGAACAATGTTCTCTGTTACAGTGTAATTATGAACCAGTTTAAAGTGTTGGTGGACCATACCAATTCCAAGTGAAGTTGCTACATTTGGATTAGTAATCTTAACTTCCTTTTCGTTAATAAGAATTTTGCCGGAATCTGCAGCATAAGCACCAAAAAGAACACTCATGAGAGTACTCTTACCGGCACCGTTCTCGCCCAAGATTGCATGAACTTCGTTCTTCTTAACTACAAGGTTAACGTTATCGTTTGCTATGATGCCGGGAAATGTCTTGGTAATTCCAAGCATCTGAATTGCATATTCGCTCACCTTATCCTCCTGATGTTAACGATTAAAAAGACACGCCTCAAAGTAGAGGCGTGTCCAATAATAACTAACAATAATCAGTCATCAATAGCTGCAAGAGAATCTGTGAAACCTGCTGCCTTGAACTGTGCATATGTCTTGTCTACGACAATGTTACCTGCAAGAATCTGCTTCTTTGCAAGTTCTGCACCTGTCTTTGCTACTGAGCAAAGCTCTGCATTAGCTGTTGAATATCCAACACCGTTTGTCTTCATATTCTGTATAACAACTCCGCCTGCCCATGTTCCGTTCTTAACCTTTGTGAGAGCATCAATTGTTGAGTTCTCAACCATCTTAAGCATAGATGTAAGAACAGCTGACTTGCCTTCTGCATAGATACCTTCTTCATACTGGTCGCTATCTACACCAATTGCCCAAACGTTCTTTCCAGCTTTTCTGTATTCAGCTGCCTGTGCAATTGTTCCGCTTCCTGTTCCGCCTGCTGCTGAGAAGATGCAGTAAACACCGCTGTCATACCACTGCTTTGCAACTGTCTTTGCGAGCTGTGGTGCACCCCAGTCGTTTGCATAATAGTCAACGATTTCTGCGTTTGGAAGAACAGACTTGATACCTTCAATGTATCCAATCTCAAACTTTGTGATTGTTGCTCCAGGAACTCCACCGATAAATCCGAACTTTGGATTTGCAATGCCGTCATTCTTTGCCTGATAAGCTGCTGCAACACCTACGAGGTATGAACCCTGTTCTTCTTCATAGATGTACTGAATAAGGTTGTTTGCCTGTGTGAGATAGTCAACGTCAACAATGATAATCTTCTGGTTTGGATAATCTTTAACAAAAGCTTCTACAGCATCTCCCCATGTGAAACCTGTTGTGATGATTAAATCGTAACCCTGTGCTGCTGCATTCTTAAGGTTAGGAAGATAATCGTCTGCTGACTGAGCTGTGATATTTGTGTAAAGAGTTCCCTTTCCTGCACCATTATCTCCGTAGAACTCAAGAATTCCACGCCATGCTGCTGCGTTAAAGGACTTGTCATCAATACCTGTTGCATCTGTGAGAATAGCACACTTTGGCATTGAAGATGTTGTTGCTTCTGCTTCACCGTTAGCAAAAGCTACAAAAGCAACGAAGAGTACAAAAAGTACTGCTAAAGCTTTTTTCATGTTATACCTCCGAAAAGTACAATGTGGTCAGACCACTTTTATTATTATATGCGATTGAGCAAATTATGTTCAACCTGAAAATAATAATTACTGAAGAAGAAGTAATGAGAAAACAAGGGTAAAGAGAGCTACTGTCTCAATAATACCTATGACAATGAAGAAGTTTGCTGTTCCTTTTCCTGTTTCTCCAAGAGCATCTGCTGAAGAAGCTGCAACTTTCCCCTGGAAAAGAGCACTCATTCCAATGGCAATACCGCCAAGCAAGCCTGTAAAGAGATACAAAAGTCCTCTTGAAGGATCTGCAACATAGGCACTTCTGATAAAGTTCATCAAAAGGAATCCGTAAATTGTCTGTGTAAGAGGAGCTCCGGAGAAAGCAACCATAATGAACGGTGCCGGCTTTCCTGCTGCGTAGCACTTCTTCCATGCGCCTACGGATGCCATTCCGGCGAAGCCTGTTCCGAAAGCAGATCCGGCTGCGGATAAACCTACAGCTGCTGCCATACC
>JAZLGI010000121.1:0-2170 GCA_045616225.1 Sphaerochaetaceae bacterium | reverse complement strand
CCCATCTAAGAGGGATTTTGACAGCTGATAGAATTTTTTGAAATCAAGGTACATTGATACAATGTCTGAATCTTTCTGCGATAAGACCTTCCGAAACCCGAATCGTTCATAAAAGGCACAGGCAGTGTTCTTTGCATCAACAGTAACGTATCTTCCGCCTGCAGATTTTACTACTTTTCTGGCAGTCTTAAAAAAGTCAGCCATTAATTCTGTTCCAATTCCCCTGTGTTGAAACTGCTCATCAACAGCAAGTCTTGCTAATTTTACTGCCGGATATTTTTGGTAAGGGTACTCGGCAACTTTGTCAGAGTATTCGACCCTTCCTTTATGAATTGTATCCGGAGTAATGGTGAAATATCCTGCAAGTACTTTATCAACAAAGATTACTTTAGTGACAGAAACCCAGTCGTCCATGTTTGACAATGCATCCGTTTTGAGGAAATCGTCAAGGTCTGCATTTCCACAGGAGAATTTTTCCACCGGTGTGTTAATTTCAAGCAGTTGTATTGTAGTGCCCATATATATTTGCTCAGACTATTTGTTTCTACTCTTCAAACCCTTCTTCTTTGAGTTCTTTTACTACACGCTGCATGAGTTCAAGTCCTTTTTCGGTGAAGGTGGGATTTTCTATGTATTTTTCAAAATCACGTGCGTCGTCGCCGTCAAGCACAAGACCATAGGATATTGGAGTTGCCATATATTTATTACCTTATTATATTATGTGTGTTATAGGAATATCTCTTTTGTGCTGCTGAACTCTGCCTGTGCTATCCTGAAATTACTTTACATCTGTCTCATTTTTCCGGCGCAGCTTTAGATAGCTTTCCAAAACCGCTAACTGTTCAGCCTTCTTATCTGAAATACAAATGGTTAGTCTGGGCGAGTTTGTCAAAACCCACTAACCATACTTACTGTTTGTATTCCAGATAGAATACAGAATAACCGCCATAACACAAAAAACAGAATAAAAAACCGAATAGAAAATTTGTATGATTTGTTCCCCGTGAGGAGAACAAATCAGTGTTCATTTACTCTCAAACAGATTTACTGTCTGCGGAGTAAGAGAACTGCAACTGCGCCAGGTCCTGCAAATACAACAAAACAGAAGGTCAGAATAGACCCCAGCTCAATGAAAAGTATATACTCTAAAACGAACAACAAATATGTAATTATGACAACAAAACGTATTCACAATCCGGTTACCGGAAAATATTATGAAATACGGCAGCGTTCAAGCAAAGCAGGAAAAAAAGGGCAAATAAAAGGATTGTGGAGTTCGGCGCCCAAAGTATCAGCACAGGACTAAACAATGGTCTATGTCTGGTTCATAGATACAAATGTTCTTGCTTCATGGATAATTGTAGAAAGCGGACTCCTTAAAAAACTTTCAGAACACTACAACTACCCATCTCAATATCAGGAATTATATTCAGAAAAATACCGTGGAGAGGTTGCATTTATCAATGCAGTACTAAATGCGAACCCCGAAAGATTCCAAAAAGAACATGAGATGCTTGTATCATTTTTAGCAACAAATGAACTCTTTTCAGCAATTCGTGATGAAGTAATCAGTCTAAAATTATTCCATAAAGGAATTCCGGTTTCACGATGGCCGGGTGCAAAGAATAAGGAAACGCTTTCGGAAGAAGAATCCAAACTTGTTTATGAAACAACATTAGCTGTCTGGGATAAACTATTTGGAGGAAATGTAATAGTAACAAATGATGATCCGTTTGAAGGTGAAGCTGCTGATACAACAAATTACTGGGATATCTACGCACCCATTCTATTTAAAATAAAGAATACAAAAACACAAGACACAATGCTTCTTACAACAGCAATCATAAATGATGCAGACTATTTTGTTACACGTGACGATCATCTGAAAGAAGATGTAGGAGATGTTTTACATAAACAATATGGATTACATATTATCAATCCTGACACAGCACTGCTGTACATACAGCGGTATCTAAAAACATCTTGTGTAAATTAACGAACTGTAACTATCTGCCTCTTTTTTTCTGACTATAGGTTTTTTAGTCTCAGTGGTTTTTTTCAGTAAATACGCACTAACCAATCGCCAGTCTTTCAGACATGGCTCACGACTCGCGGCAAAATCCCCTCGTCAACTAACCGTCTGTATTTCAGCTAAGAAACCAAACACTCC
>JAZLGI010000120.1:0-3578 GCA_045616225.1 Sphaerochaetaceae bacterium | reverse complement strand
CACAATCAAAGATTTGAAAAACTCAAGAATCTTACTTGATTCATATCTTTCAAAAGAATTGGGATATCTTGAATTAACAAAATTACTAATAGATTATCCAAGTGACACAACTTATACATTGGGAGTTTTTGAGAGTTGGTTTGAGAACCTGGATAACTCAGATAAGCAAAAGTTTTCAGAACTTTTATACAATTTTGTAAATTCTGACAATCTTTCTGAAAAAATTGCCAGAACAATTATTTATATATGTCAACAAAACGAAGAAGACAAATTCTTTACTTCTAGTTCTCAAGGTTTATCCCAAGTTTACAGGACACATGCAAAAGCATTGGAAATAATAGGTGATAATAAAACTGCAAAGTCTTTTTATGATAAAATCAATCAAATAACAAGAAAAGAAATAAGAGCAATAAATGAAAGTACAAATAAATGAACAAGGTAAAATTACAAATCTCAGAGAATGTCTTGGGGAAAACTTTCTTCAAATAGAAAATCCTTCAAGATATATACCAAGCGAGTATTCTTTAAAAAAACCTCAATTTCATGAAAATGATTTCAAAGCAGCAATGTGTTTTCCTGATTTATACGAAATAGGAATGAGTAATAATGCTGTAAGAATCCTTTTTGATATTATAAATAAGATAGAGGGTGTTTTCTGTGACAGAGTTTTTTCTGTTGCTCCTGACTTTGAAAATTTATTAAGAAATACAAACACTCCGCTTTTTACTTTATCTGAAAATTTTGCAGTTAACAGACTGGATTTTCTTGGAATAACTATTGGTTGTGAGCTTTTGGCAACAAATGTGCTTCAGGTTTTAGACCTTGCAGGTATTAATCTCAATAAAAACAACAGAAAAGAAACAGATCCGGTTGTAATTGCCGGTGGACCTGCTGTAACAAATCCGCTTCCTTTTTCAAAATTTGTAGATTTTGTTTATATCGGCGAAGCTGAGAATGGATTAAATGAAATAATTCTTGAAATGAAAAAGTATTCTTCAAGAAGTGAGAGAATTAATGCTTTAAAGAATTTTCCTTTCTTGTGGTATCCTGGGAAAACAAAAACAATTAGAAGTATAGATACAAGTTTTGGCACAGATTGTGAAAATCCTGTTTTGGAATACTATACTGTTCCGGCATTTCAGGTAGCTCAAGACCATGGTACTGTAGAAATAATGAGGGGCTGTCCAAATGGATGTAGATTTTGTCATGCCGGACAGTTTTATAAGCCTTTCAGACAGAGAAGCCTTGATACTGTAAAAAAACTTGTAAAACAGAATGTAGAAGATTTTGGCTACAGAGAAGTTACGCTTTCTTCTTTATCAAGTGGAGATTATCCAAATTTAGATTCTCTTATCACTAATCTTAATTATTACTATAAAGATAAAAACATAAGTTTTTCATTGCCTTCTTTAAGAGTCAGTACCTTTGCTTTAAATATTCTTGATAAGATTTCACAGGTAAGAAAAAGCGGTTTGACTTTTGCAATTGAAACGCCTGATTTAACAGATCAAAGAGGTCTTAATAAAGAAGTTCCAATTGAAAACATCATTTCCATAATTAAGGAAGCAAAGTCTAAAGGTTGGAGACTTGCCAAGTTTTATTTTATGGTTGGACTTCCTTTTATAGACAGAAATACAGAAATGCAGAATATGGTTTCTTTCTTAAGAAGAATTTGGGAAGAGACAAGAATTAACATGAATATAAACATTGGAACTTTTATTCCAAAAGCACATACACCTTTCCAATGGGCTAAACAAATGACTTTGGAAGAATCACAAAATCATTTAAAAGACATTAAACATTCATTATTGGCTGCAATTCCGGGAATTAAAGTTTCTTACCATGAGCCTTCTATTTCATTTCTTGAAGGAATCATTTCAAGAGGAAATGAAGATTGCTCAGAACTAATTCAAAAAGCTTATGAATACGGTTGCCGTTTAGATGCTTGGGATGAGTATATAAAATGGGATATGTGGTTAAAAGCATTTGAAGATTCCAAATATAATACAGAATTCAGAGAATATGATGTAAATGAAGCTCTCCCTTGGGATGATATTTCATTGTGTGTATCTAAACCTTATCTTCTTAAAGAATATCAAAAGGCAAAGGAAAAAGCTCTTACAAGTATTTGTAATGAAAACTGTGACCACAATTGCGGAGTTTGCGGAAAAAACAACAAAACTATTAAGGCAGATACTAAAACTCTTGAAGAACCTAAAGAAGAAAAGGTAATAACATATCCAAACTACAAACAGGTTGTTTTCACATATTCTAAAACAGGTAAAGCTGTTTACTGTTCGCATATAAGTACAATGAGACAGTTTGAAATGGCATTCCAAAGAGCAAATTTAAATGTAAAGTTCACAGAAGGATTTAATCCAAAACCAAAAATGGAGTTCTTAAATCCAATAAGTATGGGTGTAGTGGGAGAGAATGAATTGCTCTTATGTGAATTGCCTGAAGAAGAGGCAATAAAAGAGTCTGTAAAAAAATTATCTGATTCTCTTGCAGAAGGTTTTACTGTTAAAGATATTAAAGTTTTACCTTCTAAAGCTTCCGGAAAGAAAATTTCTTTAACCAGTCATTTTAAAGGTTCTGTGTGGGAAATTAAGAATATTTCCAAAAATGAAATTAAAGAGAATTTAAATTGTTTTGAAAACACAGAAGATTTGGAAATTACAAAACTGGAAGATTGTTATGTAATAAAAACAAAAGGCGAAAAGAACATTTTCAAAACTATCTGGCCGGATTTGAACAAATTTTTTGTTGCCGGTAACTGTGATATAACAAGAAAACAAGTTTTTATTGAGGCTTTGGATGATTGATTACAAATTAAATATAACAAAAGATATAAAAGATTCTTTTTCAAGTCTTTGGGACATTGTAAATGCACTGAGAGACCCAAAAGACGGTTGTCCGTGGGATAAAGAACAAATGCCAAAAGACATAATCAGAAGTATGCAAGGTGAAATCTATGAATATATAGATGCTTTGACAGAAGAAGATAAATCTCATCAATCTGAAGAATTAGGTGATATTTTCTTAAATTTATTCTTGCTTGCAAAAATTCATGATCAAAATGGAGATTTTTCTGCAAATGAATCTCTTATTAATGCCTGTGAAAAGTATATAAGACGGCATCCTCATGTTTTTTCAAATGTACAGGCTCAAGATAGTGAACAGGTTATTAAAAATTGGCAAGATATCAAGAAAAATGTTGAAGGAAGAAAAGAAGATAAAAATGATTTCTTTGCTAATATAGAAAGGAATGCACCTGAACTTGAACGGTGTTATAAAATTTCAAAAAAAGCAGTTAAAGTTGGTTTTGAATGGCCAACAATTGAAGGTGTTTACCAAAAAATTAATGAAGAGCTTACAGAAGTTAAAGAAGCTGATTCTCCCGAACATCTTGAAGAAGAACTTGGAGATGTTTTGTTTTCTGTAGTAAATCTTTGCAGAAAATACCATGTTAAACCACAAGATGCATTAAATAATGCAAATACAAAATTTATCAAACGTTTTAACCTTGTTTACAAACTTGCACAAGAAAGAAATCTGAAACTTGAATCTCTAACACC
>JAZLGI010000119.1:0-5858 GCA_045616225.1 Sphaerochaetaceae bacterium | reverse complement strand
ACTTTTCCAGAAGTGTATGATTTCTTGCCATCAGTTTCAGTTTCAACTGCTTTAAGGTACAATGCACCATTTTTTACAAATGCGTTTTGTTCTGAATCTGTATATGCCTGAAGTTCATTATTTGTCCAACCAACTTCTCTTACT
Source organism: Sphaerochaetaceae bacterium (assembly GCA_045616225.1). Lineage (GTDB taxonomy): Bacteria > Spirochaetota > Spirochaetia > Sphaerochaetales > Sphaerochaetaceae > JAZLGI01. Next base: position 5,714 of record JAZLGI010000119.1, on the reverse strand, counting down.
TCTCTTGTAGTTTTTCCCAGGAAAGGAATGACAGCCTGCTTATGAGGGATAGTGATTGAAAAACCGTTTATTTTCAGAAGCTCTGCAAGTTTAAAGAATTCACGGACATTGTCTACAAGGAACGGAACATAAATGGCATTAAATCTAATACCGTGGAAACCTGTGTTATGAATGTTTGGACTTACCGTATGTCCAATAGGGGAACCTATAACTCCATAAATTCTTGTTTGGGCATTTACTCTGTCTGCATGGTAAAGCTCTTTCATTTCTACAGGGGAAATCATTCCGTTAATTGGTTTTTCACAACAGAAAGTAAGCATGGATCCAAGACGCTTGTAAAGAATTCTTGTACATGTGCCATAGTCACCCATTCCTACAATGATTTTTTCTTTAACAGAAGTAAGTTCTGCCTCTATTTTAAACATGTTGAGGATATTCTGAATGCTGTTTGGCATAACGGCAACTTTTGGAATATCGCCTTTTTCACTGATTTTTGTCATTGCGGAATAAAGATTCTCAGGAATTCCCTTAGTATCATGTATGGACTTGATAATCCTTATTCCCCTTGAGCGGATATATGCTTCAAATTCCGGTTTTGATATATCGTTTTCTATGTCAATGAAGGAAAAACTACCTTCTATGATTTTTCTCATAAGGGAAATTTTCTTTCTGTCAGAACCTTCAAAATTTCCGCCGTCACATACCCTTCTGCAGGTAAGGATAACGGGAAGGTCTACCAAAGAAGGAAATTGGGTTGCCTTTTGAATTACTGAAGAATCTGAAAGATCAAGAAAATCTATTCTAAGTTCTGCAAGATCTATGTACTGCCTGTTTCGCCAAAGCATTTCAATATCTTCTTCAATTGTCTTTCCTATGAGTGTAAGACAAAGCATTTAATACCCCCACTTCCTTAATGTTTTTTTTTCTGTTAGATTTTAGCCTAATAACAAGACCTTTTCAATTACGGTCAACAAGATTATCGGCAGCGGAAAAATGGGAATTCTTCAGGCTCAGAACATAGAATTGTCTTTTGGAGACAGAACACTCTTAAATAACGTCTCATTCACATTGGGAGAACATGCCAGAGCAGCTCTTGCAGGCGGAAACGGTGAAGGTAAGTCCACATTGCTTAAAGTTGTTTGCTCACTTATGAATTGTGACAGCGGCACAGTTACGAAAACACGGGGAATGAGGGTTATCTATTTACCGCAATCAGATATTGTTTTTAAAGATTCAACAGTTTACGAAGAAATAGAAAAGGCTTTTGATTATCTCAAAGTAAACCTGGACAGACAACATGAGATAGAAACACTTCTTGCAGAAAACAAAAATGCAGATTCAAATCTTCTTGCAGAACTCAATGAATTGCAGGAAAGCTTACTGGAAGGTCCTTATTACCGAAGGGAAGCAATAATATATTCCATTGCCAAAGGTTTGGGATTTAAAGAAAGTGACTTAAACAGGCTTTGCAGCGAGTTTTCCGGTGGTTATCAGATGAGAATTGCACTTGCAAAAGTGCTTGCGGGAAATCCGGACCTCATGATGTTGGACGAGCCTACCAACTATCTTGATATAGAAGCAAGGATGTATTTGAAAGACTTCCTTAAAACATTTAAAGGCTCTCTCATGATAGTCTGTCATGATAAAGGCTTTTTAGATGATGTTGTGAATGAAGTTTATGAACTTTTTAATTCAAAACTAACACGTTACAGCGGAAACTATACTTTCTATGAAAATCAAAGACGTTTGGAAATTCAACAGTTGGAGAATGCCTATCAAAAGCAACAGGAAGAAATTGCAAAAACAGAAGAATTTATAGAAAGATTCCGGTATAAGGCTACAAAGGCAAAACAGGTACAGAGTAGAGTTAAGGCTCTTGAGAAAATAGAACCGGTAATTGTTCCTAGCCATCTTAAAATGCTTAATTTCACATTTCCTGTTCCACCTCATAGTCCAAACGACGTTGTTATAATTGAAAACCTTCACAAAGCCTATGGACAACAAGTTGTATTTGACAGTTGGACCCAAACCATTTCAAAAGGTCAGAGACTTGCCGTAACCGGTCATAACGGAATAGGAAAGTCAACACTTTTGAGAATAATTGCCCAGGCAGATTCTTCTTACCAAGGTGTCGTCAGGCTTGGAAACGGTGTTTCTGTTGGTTATTATGCTCAGGATACTGCAGATTCCCTGAATATGAACAACACGGTTCTTGAAGAAGTGCTTCCGTACGGAAGTGAAGGGCAAATGAGAAATGCTCTTGGTTCTTTCTTGTTTTCAGGGGATGATATTTACAAAAAAGTAAGTGTTCTTTCAGGTGGAGAAAGAAGCAGACTTGCACTTTTGAAGATTTTGTTGGTTCCTGCAAATCTTCTAATTCTAGACGAGCCTACCAACCACTTGGACATAAATTCAAAAGACATGCTTCTAAAAGCACTTCAATCATATTCAGGAACAATTGTTTTTGTCAGTCATGATGCTTATTTCATTAAGGCACTTGCAGACAGTATTTTGTACCTTTCAGAAGATTCCCCTGAGCTTTTCAATGGAGACTATGATTACTTTGAATGGAAGCTTGCAACAAGACTTGAATTAGCAACAGAAAACAAGAAAACTACAGATTCAAGGGAGATTTCTGTAACTTCAAAGGAAGACAGACAAGAAGCAAACAGGAAAAGAAATCAGAGACAAAAGTTACAGAGAGAAGTAGATGCACTTTTTGAAAAGATAGAAGATTATGAAATGAAAATCTCTGAGACAAAAGCTCTAATGAATCTTACTGAAAATTATTCAAATCCGGAAAAAATCAGAAAACTTGCAGAAGAGCTTGAGCTATTTGAAAACAAGAAAAATCAGGCTGAGGAAGAGTGGCTTTTAAAGAGTGAAGAACTAAATCAGTGAGCCCTTCTAAGATAGTACTGATCAAGTACAACTAAAGCTGTCATAGCTTCTATTACACTTCCTATTCTCAAGGCAATGCAGGCATCATGTCTGTTTCCAAGTCCAATTGAAGGAGTAGGTTTTACAGCAACATTAAAAACAATGTCGTTTCCGTCAGATATTCCACCAAGAATTCCACCTGCATGACAGGCTTTATTGTTTTCACTTCCGTAAAGATTTGCACAATCAAAACCACTGCCAAACGCAATACCTTTTACAGCGCCTATACTCATGACTGCATGGGAAATAACTGCATCTAATTTATCAAATACAGGTTCTCCTATGCCTTTTTCTATTCCTTTTACTGTGCAGGAAACAATACCGCCCACACTGTCATTTGCCATAACAGCCTTTTCTATTTCTTCTTCCCAATTATTAGTTTTACCATGTATGCTTTCTATATGAGAAGAAATGGTAATTCCTTTTGTTTCAAGAATTTGTTTTGCTATGGCTCCTGCCGCAACCCTGCAAACAGTTTCTCTACCGGAAGCTCTTCCGCCACCACGATAATCTCTTACAGAGAACCTTGCCTGCCATGTTTCGTCTGCGTGACCTGGTCTGTATACTTCTTTAAGACTTTTATAATCACTGCTGTTGTAATTTGAGTTATGAATTAAGATGGTAAGAGGAGCTCCGGTTGTCTTTCCTTCAAATAAACCGCTGACAATTTCAAAGCTGTCAGACTCTACTCTTGCAGTTGTTCCAAATGAACCCGGTCTTCTTTTTTTAAGTTCTTCTTTTATCTTTTCTTCTGAGACTGTAAAGCCGCTTTCAAGACCTGTGAGAACCACTCCCATCAAAGGTGAGTGAGATTCTCCAAAAGTTGTTATTTTGAGAACTGTTCCAAAAGTATCTGACATATTTGCTCCGTTGATGAGTCCAAATCTATCACAAGTTTGCATAAAGAAGAATAGGCTGCATGACGCCTTTCATAAACTCCTTCAAACTGTGATTTTGGGTCTTGTTCCATGTAAGGGGGAGCACCGTTTTCCATAATTCTTTTAAACAGAATTTCCTTGTCTTCCTTCATATAGACAGTAATTCCTGTAGAATTTGCAAGTTGGGCAAGTCCCGGTGCTTCAAAAGAACCGCCTCCAAGGGATACTACACAGTCAGAGTCCTGATTATTTGTGAGAAAATGTTCAAGTGCCAGCATTTCCTGATGTCTGAAATATGCTTCTCCTTTAGCTTTAAACAGTTCTCTGCAACTTGAATAGTTTGGATTCAATTTAATAACAAGAGAATCCAAATCATACCATGGGATGGACAGTTTTTCAGAGACAAGCCTTCCGAAATGGGATTTGCCACAACTTTTTTGACCGCAAAGATATAGTATCATGCCTTCCTCTTTGTAGATCCAATGGAAACATATTTTGCTTCTGATTTGGATCTTCTGTCTTTTCTTTTCTGTGTTTCATCCGGTAATGCGCAAACTCTCAAAACCACAACGGTAAAAAGGAGCAGAACAGATATTGTTAAAGACAAGAAGGTGATATAGTCAAGAATTGTTGCTTTAACAGATACAAGAACAGAATTTGCCAGACTGTGCAGAAACAAAACATCTGAAGCCATTACGACAAGGCATAGAAGAAGTGGACAAATCCAAAGAAAGAAACGCTTTGAAAAAATAAAAATGATACAAAGAAGAGTTGCAATAAAAGCACAGGAAACAGAAATTATAGGAAACAAATACTCCATCTTTTACCTCTTTACATCAAACCATTTGCCGGTAAGAGACCTTTCTATTGACTGGTTAAGATGTTCCGGTTTTAGTATCTCATTACCGCAGTCTATACAGAAGTTGTCACTCATTCCTGCAAGATAGTCAAATACAATTCTGTCGTAATTTCCATCATGGTCAAGATATGCTTGTTTTTTTTCGGTTATATAATTATAGAAGCCTGCACTTAACATATTTCCTTCTTCTATGTATGGTCTGCTGTCAAAACCGTTTTTTTCAAACAAATTGCTTAGATAGTCATAGATAAGATTTATGAGCCTTGAAAAATAGTTCATATATCCAGAAAGCATAGGGCTTTTGTAGATGTTGCAATAATTAAAATCTTTCATTATTTCAATAGCTTCAAAAGTCTTTTCAGAAAAACCTACGACACCTTCTTTTTCTGCTGTTGAAATAATGTCTTCTACAAGGGTATTTATGATTTCTCCATTGGTTGCACCAAGAACTTTTGTACATATCTTTGGAAGACTGCCAGGATTTATGATTCCAAGTCTAGAAGCATCTTCAAAGTCTCTGCCAAGGTATGCAATCTGGTCTGAAAGTCTTACAATGCACCCCTCATAGGTAGAAGGCATAAGTGTTTTTCTGGTTGTTATTTTTGAAAAATCTTTGACAGAAAAATCCGGTTCAATAGTTCTTACAAAATGTTCTCCGCAATGGCTCACAATACCGTCTCTTACTGCATAGGTGAGGTTTAACGGAGTAAGAAAGGTTACAACTCTCAAACTGTTTATTTCATGTTCAAATGGAGGAAGACCTTTTTTTACCATCATGTCACTTAAGATTTTTTCTCCGCTGTGACCAAATGGAGTGTGTCCCAAGTCATGTCCTATTCCAATTGCCCATGCAAGTTCATCATCTAAATGCATGGCTCTGCAAATTGCTGTAGCAATGGATGCTACATGAAGAACATGTTCCATTCTTGTGCATATATGATCATTGCTTGGAGCATAAAAAACCTGTGTTTTATGTTTGAGTCTTCTGAATGGACTGCTGTGAAGGATTGCAGTTGTATCCCTGTAGTAAGGAGACC
>JAZLGI010000118.1:0-8327 GCA_045616225.1 Sphaerochaetaceae bacterium | reverse complement strand
GAAGACAAACTGAAAAAGATGGAAGAAATCTCTCAAACCCTCACAAAAACAGACACAGATTTGGCAAAGGCAGTTGAACTCTATGAAGAAGGAATGAAGTTGGCAAAGGAAGCAGATGCAGAATTAAGCAAACTGGAACGTAGAGTAGAAATAGTAACAAGTTCACCGGGAGAAGATTCCCAAGGTGTCATAACTGAGCCATATCAAGGTTAAAGAGAAATTGTAACAGTTTTAGCTTTCCAAACAAAAGAAAAGGAAATACATTCAAGGTGAAGATAATCTTCACCGTTCTTTTTGCCACCGTAAACGGAATCTCCCACAATGGGACAACCTAAATAGGAAAGATGACATCTTATCTGATGTCTGAAACCCCTTGTTATAGTACATTCAACGGTATCTTCTGATATGATTTTTATATCTGTCTTATATAATTTTTTACTATCTGCCTTTTTAATATCTGTTTCTGCTTTAACAGCTTTTCTTCCTACTCCAAAGGCCCGGAAATAAGAAGACACGCTCTGCGGAAGGGAAAATGCATTACCGCAGATATTTGCTCTGTAAACTTTGACAAAACCTTCTGCCAACTGAAGAGACACCATATAGTTATAGAAATATTTATTACGCGCAAAAAGAACAAGACCGCTTGTTCCCGTATCCAGACGGTGAATTGCACTTCCTTCCCAATAATTTTTTCCATGAACTTCCAGGACTTCAGGAAAAGCCTTTGATACTATACCAAGCAAGGTAAGTTCTGAAGAATCTGAATTCTTAAGAGGAACAGTGGGAATGTCATGCGGTTTAAAGACAGCAACAAAATCTTCTGTTACACAAACTGTTTTAACCCCGTTGTCAAGCTCCATACTAAAGAGGATAACACTTTACACTTGACTGCAACAACGTTTTTGTAAAAACTTCTAACTATGAAAACACACATGGGACTTTTTTGCTTTATTATCTTACTCGCAGTAATGCTTTCATCCTGTGTCACCAAAAGTTCCCAATTCAATGAATCAGATGCAAATTATGTAATGCATACTGTACTGGAAACCTCAATAAACAAGGCAATATCAAAAACAGTAACTTATGTAGATACTTCAGAAACATTTATTCCAAAATCATATTCCGTACTGGAAGACAACAGACATACAGTTGCAGGTCTTGATTCCCTTTTGTGTGATTGGACAGATTACGTAAAGCAGTACACAGCAGTAAGGATTCCTGATTTTAGATTAATATTGGATAACCTTTCTGAGTCTTTTGTATTTGCAGACCCTGTTAATATTGCAAAAGGCTCAAAAACATCTGTCACAGAACTGTTCAAATCAAGAAACCTCATAGCCCTTACAAAAGAAATAAATGAATTGCTCTCAGATATAGACACAACAGCTTTTGAAAGGGCAGCCAACCAATACAATCAATGGGTTAATTCAAGCAATAAACTTATAAATACAAAGCCTTTAAATACAATAAAGGTTACTTCTGTAAAGCCACAGATAACCGCAGAACTTCTGCAGATTTTCTTTGAAAACATGGCTTTTAGTGAAGAATTGTTCAGAACGACACCTCAACCTGATATGGAAAGTGTTGTTGAACATGTTTTGGGGTTCAATTAATGCAGCTTTTTGACTCTTTCAGAACAGATTTAACTTCTCAACCGCTTGCCTACAGAATGAGACCAAGAACTTTGGAAGAATACATAGGTCAGCAGCACATTGTAGGTCCGGGAAGACTGTTAAGAAGGGCAATACAGGCAGACCAGTTAAGTTCTGTTATTTTCTATGGTCCTCCTGGAACTGGAAAGACAACTCTTGCACGGGTAATAGCAAATACAACTAAAAGCCATTTCTCATCCCTTAATGCAGTTCTTTCAGGTGTCAAAGAACTCAGAGACGAGATAGACAGAGCAAAAGAAAGATTGGATTTATACGGAAGAAGAACAATTCTGTTTGTAGATGAAGTTCACCGCTGGAATAAAAGCCAACAGGATGCTCTTTTGCCTTGGGTAGAAAACGGGACATTCATACTTATAGGAGCAACAACAGAGAATCCTTTCTTTGAAGTAAATGCTGCACTGGTAAGTCGCTCAAGAATATTTCAATTAAAACCTCTCACAGATGAAGATCTTAAGAACATTGCACTTCAGGCTGTAAATGATAAAGAACGCGGTTACGGAAAACTTAATGTGACTTTTGAAGAAGGAGCTTTGGAACACCTTGTAGAAGTTGCAAACGGAGATGCCAGAAGCCTTTTGAATGCAATTGAACTTGCTGTAGAAACATCAGAAAAAAAGCAAAACAACGTATATATAAGTAAGGATACAGCAGAAGAAAGCATTCAGAGAAAGGCAGTTTTGTATGACAAAGAAGGAGATTATCATTTTGATGTTATCTCTGCCTTTATAAAGTCACTGCGCGGAAGCGATCCTGATGCCGCACTCTACTGGCTTGCAAAGATGGTTTTTGCAGGAGAAGACCCAAGATTCATTTTCAGAAGAATGATGATAAGTGCCTGTGAAGATGTTGGTCTTGCAGACCCAAATGCAATAGTAGTTGTTCAAAGTGATGCTGCAGCTTTTAACATGATAGGCATGCCTGAAGGAAGATATCACCTTACCCACGCAGCCTTGTACCTTGCTACAGCTCCAAAAAGCAACAGTGCAATGGGTTTCTTTGACGCTCTCAAGAGTGTACAGGAAGAATCTCAGTCAAGCGAAGTTCCAAATCATCTGAGAGATGCTTCCAGAGATTCAGAAGGCTTTGGACACGGAGAAGGATATATGTATCCCCATTCATACAGAGACCACTGGGTTGCCCAACAATACCTTCCAAATGAATTACAGGGAAAGATTTATTATCAACCGGGAAATTTGGGATATGAGAAACAAATTGCAGACCTTGTTGCAAGAAGAAGGGAAATTCAGTTGGAAACAGTTGACATAAACTCCTTCCCTGAAAACCTCACATTCTCTCCAAAAGACAAAGGAATGGATCTTTGGATAAGAAGAGCCTCTGTAGGAAGAAGCAAGGCACTTGCAGATATAAGAACCCTTATTTTTGAAAACCTTGACATATTAAGAAGTGACAGAATTCTCATTGCAAATGCAGGGCATGGTCTCATGCTTTGGGAAGCATTCAGAAAAGTACCAGAAGGACTTGCCTGCGGTTTGGCAATAAAAGATGAAGATTTTGCCTATATGAGTCACTACATAGAAAACCTTGATTCTTTAAACAGACCTTTGATAATCAAAAGACTGGACACTTTGGAGAAAGACATAAAGTTTGAGTATATAGTAGGTCAAAACATAACACTGTACTGCAATCTGGAAGAACTATCTGAAAGAGTCAGCAAAGAATCAACAATATGCACCTGTGAAACTTTAATTTCAGAAGCATCCCGTCTGTCTGACTTTATTCATATGGGACCTCTTCAGGACAAGCTTATAAAGGCAGAGAAAACTATTTATAAGGAAGACTCAAGAAAAACTGTAAGGGAAAAACTTTACAGACACTTTGAGATTTCCGGGACAAAAGATTTTAACTTTACAGAAGAAAGAACAGCAACACCATTGGACGTAAAGCGTTGGGTAGAAAAATCTTATGCACCGGCATTGAATGAAGAACCTCAAAAACTCACAAAAGAACTCACTGCAATTTTGTGTGCATCCCCTCTTTTATGGAAAACATCTTGTCAAATCATTACTCTAAAGGCAAAACAGCAGGAAGATTAGGATTAAACACCGCACTTGAATTTGTCTTGAGAGTATAGCAATATTGTCTTAGCCTGTTTGCCATTTCTGCATCTGACACATCTTCCGGAAAATCAGAAACATTTATCACAGAGCCTACAGTATACGTAACTGTCTTACCATCCATAAGAAGCATTTCATCCGGCAGGAAAATACTTTCAACAGAAGTCTTTATTCCCAGCAGTTTACGCAAATTTGTCCATTTAAGAGTTCTATCAGACATCTGACCGTCTGCAAACATAACAAAAATGGGCATATTGTTCTTACGGGCAATCTTAACAAAAGAACTCTTCCATTCATAATCAAAGACATCTCCAAAAGAAAGGGCTCTTGAACAAAACCCTGCAGGGAAGAATAAAAGAGGTATCCTGTCATCAACAGCCTGTTTTAAAGTTTTTATATCCCCTTTATTAAAAACGCATATCTTTTGCAGAGACTTAATAAACTTTAAGAAAGACTGAGTCAAAAGTTTTGAATTAGGGTAAAGCTTGTGAATATATGAAAACAAAATCATTGCTTCAGGCCCACCGTAAGGGTGATTACAGGCAAACATTACACTCTGCCCTGCCATCTCTTCTATCTGCTTTGCACCGGCTCCTTGCAACACCATTTTTACATTAAGACGCTTTGCAAGACTTTCAAGGAATGTCTGACCATCATCATTTACATGAGGTTCCAGAAAATCATTGATTTCCTTGACATGAAGAAGCTTCTCTATTCTATTGAAAACAAAACCCGGAATTAACCTTGGAAGTTTTGGATTTACCTTTGCAGCAAGAGCTTTTACATCTATAGGTTCATATATTTCTGCCATATTGTTTTCCCTTATACAGAAGATTAAAGATTAAGTTCCTCCAGTTTTGCCTTGTTCTGTGCAACTTTTTCAGGTGTAAGAGGATTTAAAACTGCAAAAATGACAGCTGCAAGAACAAAGAAAACGGCAGGAATAGTAGCCATGTGAAGATTAATTCCAAACATTGCCAAAGGTGCTTGTTTTCCTTCAATTGCAGCATCATAACCTGTCAGAGTATGGCAAAGCCAAAAAACTATTGCCTGCATTGCGTAAGAAAGCCTCATAAAGAAAGCTCTTACTCCCATGAGAATTCCGTCATCTCTCTTTTTTTCCTGAACAACTACACTATCTACAACATCTGCCATTGCCGGTGTCATAAATGTCCAGTAACCACCAAATCCAAGTCCCCAACAGAACATAAAAACAGCAAATCCAAGCTGAGTTTTTACAAAAGTCATAGGGAAAGCAGCACATGCCATGAAAATACAGGTGATGATTAAGAGTTTCTGATTATTTCTCTGTATTTTCTTTGCTACGTTTTTCCAAATTAAGATAGAGAACAAAGAACCTACAAGCATGCCTGCAAAAATTGGAGTTGTTGCACTGCTGGACATTCCAAGAACTCCGCTCACAACATAATTGACACTTCCAGTCATACAAATACAGCCGCTTTGATACAAAAACAACATAATGACCAAAGCAAGGAATTCTCTGTGTTTTAAAGACTTCTTAAGCTGAACAAAGAAGCCTTCCTGAACCTCTGTAGATTCCTTTAAGGTCTTTTCATATCGTTCTATCATTTCAGGAGTTTCCCTTACTCCCCTTCTTATCAAGAAAGTACCAAAAAGCCCTATGGCACAAATGATTATACCGGCCTTAAGGAATGACTGCGGTTCTCCATAAGTGTAAAAAAGCGGAGGCAGTACTGCTCCAAGGGCAATTCCAAAGACTCCAATAAGTGTGGAAACGGCTGCACATTTATGTCTCTGTTCAGGAAGTCTGAACTTATCAGGGAAAACGCCCTGATAGTTTACTTCCCAAATAGAATAGCAACCGTCATAAAGACAAACTGCCAATACCATCCAAATAAAAATGAGTAGCGGTCTTGTTTCTATCCATGTTTTTGGAACTGCGAATATTAATAAAAAAGCAAAACAACAAAGAACAAGTCCTATCATTATCCATGGGGTTCTTCTCCCGTACTTTGCAGAAAGCCTGTTCTTCTTTCCTGTCACATACCCAATAAGCGGGTCATTAATAGCATTCCAAAGTGAATAAATAATAGTTGCAATCGTAACAAAAACAGGAGCAAGTCTAAGTTCTTTTTCAAAGAAATAATAGACCATGATTCCATAAGCTCCGGTAAGAAACTCTCCCAGGAATTTACCTGTACCGTAAGAAGCCATTGTAGATGTTTTAATCTGGGTTGTTTGTTTTCTCATGCAAATATAATAATTACACACAAAATATTCTTCAACTATAAAAATTTGTACTATAATGTTTGATATGGAAGAAAAATTTATAAAATCAACACAAAGTCTAATTTCGTTTATTAATTCCAGTCCAAGCTGCTTTCATGTAGTGGAGAACATAGGTAATTTATTAAGAAAAAACGGTTTTACAGAACTCTCTGAAAAAGAAGAATACCATCTGGAACTTGGAAAAAGCTATTTTGTAACCAGAAACGGTTCCTCTCTCATAGCATTTAAAATTCCAACAGAAATTCCTTTGGGCTATAAAATCATAGCCAGTCACACAGATTCCCCATGTTTTAAACTCAAGGAAAACCCAGAAGCCGGCAGTCCGTTCACAGTGCTTAACGTAGAAACTTACGGAGGAATGTTAATGGCTCCATGGTTTGACAGAACCCTCTCTGTAGCCGGACGCGCCTTTGTGCGTGAAAACTCCTCCATTGTCCAAAAAAACGTAAACCTGAACAAAGACCTCTGCTCAATACCAAACCTCTGCATTCATCAAAACCGAGACATAAACAAAGGTCATGAATACAAAGTTCAGAAAGAACTTATGCCACTTATATCCGACACTTTTAAACCAAACCTTCTTAAATCTTTGACAGCACGGGAATTAGGTGTTAGAGAAAAAGATATCATAGATTCAGAGCTTTTCTTATACAACAGAGAAGAAGGCAAAATCTGGGGAGATGAAGACCAATTCTTTTCCAGTCCCAGAATAGATGACCAAATGTGTGTTTTCGCATCTGTAACAGCTCTTCTTGAAACTCAGAACCACTCTTTCATAGATATGGCAGTGCTTTTTGATAATGAAGAAGTTGGCTCTCTCACTAAACAAGGAGCAGATGGAGATTTCCTTTCAAAAACAGTGCAGAGAATCTCTGATGCACTTGGATTTGGAATTCAAAAACAAGGAACAATGCAGGCAAACAGCTTTATGCTAAGTGCAGATAACGGACACAGCCTTCACCCGAACTATCAGGAAATGTGTGACATAACAAACAAACCAATGCTCAACAAAGGTATCCTGATAAAATTTGCAGGGAATCAGAAATATACTACAGACGCGTTCTCTGGTGCAGTTTTAAAAAATATACTTTCAAACGCAAATATCCCTTATCAGGTATTTTTCAATAATTCCAACGTAAGCGGAGGAAGTACTTTGGGAAACATAAGCCAGAACCAGTTAAGCATTCCTTGTGTTGACATAGGAGCTGCACAACTTGCAATGCACAGTCCTTATGAAACAGCCGGAACAAAAGACACATTTTATCTCACAGAAGGAATGAAAGCTTTCTTTAACTTTTGAGACTAAATCTCCTTTTTTGAAATTAAGTCTGAACTTTTTTCTGAAATGTTCAGACTTAATACTTACTTTCTTAGAAACAGTCTGAACAATACAATGAACAGTTCAGACCAAAAACCTTGTTTCCTTAAATCGGTCTGAACTTTTGTGGAAAAAGTTAGGACTGAATAAGGTTTTTCTTGGTTTTAGTCTGAACTTTTTAATTTTTCTTTTTTTTTGTCGCAGGTTTGTCGCACTCTGTTTTGTAAGATGTACGTGTTCTTGGGGTGAATATATGAAGGTAAAAACAAGATTTGCAAAAGTAATGGTGGTTCTTTTCACACTCACTTTCCTTATTGTAGGTTGTGATGAGGATGCATCAGAAAGAGTTGTTCTTCCTGCTTCTGTGAGTTTTGAGACTCAGCAGCAAAATCAGGATGATATCTACTGGCGTTATATTATTTCCGATAAAGAAGTAGATTTGGATACTGCCACAAATTGGATGAGTTTTGAAGATACAGAAGAAAACGGCGGAAAAGGAATAGGAACAGTATCCAATTTAATTCAGGGTAAAACTTATTACTTTGCATTAAAGGGTTATGAAGATTCTTCTTGCACCGGCGTTTCACAAATCTGGCAAGGCAAAACTTCATCAGGTTATGAGCTTAACGATATAAGCACAATGGTAATCTTCTGAGATTATTCACAGTTCAACGGGACCGGCTTTGGCCTGTTCCATGGAACCATGAGTTCCAGTAGTTTTTTATTCACCCACGGCTCTCCAGCAGGAGAGCCACTTTTATTTGTTCCTACTTTTTGTTGATAAATAAAAAAAATTATTTTTTGTATTGACGATTTCAAAAGCTCTTTTTAATTTTCCTTTGTAAAAAGTGAATATTCCATGCATTTAGCACCACCAATCCGCCAATGAGCACCGGCATTCCGCAGCCAGCACCAGCAAGATAGAAAACTTAAATCCGCAATCAGCACCGCTTTAAAATTAAGGAACCACTATGAGTGGAATCTTTAATA
>JAZLGI010000117.1:0-4548 GCA_045616225.1 Sphaerochaetaceae bacterium | reverse complement strand
AAGCATAAAGCCTTTACCGAATTCCCAGTTGTAACCGACTCCCCCGCCGATACCGTACTTGGAATTTACTTTTTCTTTTACATCTCCGTCTTTCTGAACAAAATGCTGGAATGCAAACGGATCAAATGTAGCTGTTACTCTATGACTTGCAAAAACGCTTGTACTTAGAATAAGCAACAGCAGCAAAAATGTTAATGTTTTCTTCATAAGGCAAAATCCTTTATATGTTTTTTTGCTCTCTATTATAATCGGGGGGGGGCGAGGGATGTAAATATCACAATTGTGTTCACTATACCTCATACCCACCTCTGAAGGTGACTGTGATTTTCTTTTTTGTATAGACTGTCATGTGATCAACTAGCCTTGAAAAATCGTCATCATTAAAGTCGCTTACAAGGCCCGTCTTCTCATCCAGTTCTTTGATGAAGAGCTTTATTCTGTTGCGTTTACAGTCTTTTCTGAGGATTTCATGGTCTATGTTGTTTACCTTCTCCTGAAGGCTTATGAGCTTGCTTTCAAGTTCATCTAGGCCATATTTTGTGATGTCTTCTGCAGTTATCGGATCTGCTCCTATGTGCTTATCCAGCAACTTACTGGCTACCATTTTCTCAGCTTCAAGGGCTTCCTTTTCCTTAATCAGTTCATCAGTGTTGCAAACAAGCGTTTCTATTTCCTTAAGGTCCTGGATTACACTTTCTTTGTTTGTGATGATTTTGTTCAAGGCTTTGAGGAAGGCTTCTTTTATTTCAGGATCCCTTAAGCGGGGAGTTAGGCAGATTTTAGTATTTTTGTGCTTTTTGTTACATTCCCAACCTGTGGATTTGAATCTTTCATCCTCGGTGTGCCAGGTTTTATGCCCATAGATTGATCCACATGCACTGCAGATGATTTTTCCCTGAAAGACACTGTCATATGTTGGTCCGGATGGTCTAGGCTGTTCTGCTAGTAGAAGTTGAGCTTCCTTATAGACTTCCTTACTTACAATGGCAGGGTGGCTGTTTTCTACATAGTATTTCTGAACCTGACCGTTATTTTTCTTCTGATGAGATAAGAGGTCTGGTTTGTAAGTTTTCTGTAGGATTGCATCACCTGAGTATTTTTCGTTTCTAAGTATGCTTATGACAGTAGAGTATTGCCATACTTCCTTTTTTCCTGGAGTTTTGATTTTCTTTTTTGTCAGATCGTTTGCAATCCACGAGACTGTATAGCCTTTGAGGAACTGGTTGTAGATGTAGCGGATGATTTTTGCATCTGATTCAATGATCTCAGGTTTTCCGTCTTTTCCTTTTTTGTATCCCATAAAGACGCCGTAGCTCATTTTGACCTTGCCTTCAGCAAAGCGCTTTTTGTAGCCCCAGCTTACATTTTCAGAGATGCTTCTGCTTTCATCCTGGGCTAGGGAACTTAGGATAGAGAGGATGACTTCACTTTTACTGTCAAAGGTCCAGATGTTTTCTTTTTCAAAGAAGCATTCCACTCCATGTTCTTTTAAGCTTCTTATGGTAGAGAGGGTATCAACTGTGTTTCTTGCAAAGCGGGAGATTGATTTTGAGAGGATAAGGTCAATTTTGCCGTTTTTTGCATCAGCTATCATTTTGTTGAAGTTTTCTCTGTTTTTCATATGAAGACCGGTTAAGCCTTCATCTGCATACACATTTACATAGGCCCAGTTATCATGGTTTTGGATGTAAGAGCGGTAGTACTCAACTTGAGCTGTGTATGATGTGTACTGTTCATCAGAGTCTGTGGAGACTCTTGCGTAGGCTGCAACGCGACGTTTACTTTTGGTTGTAAGTTTTTTTGAAGTGTATCTTTCAAGCGTTGCAGGTATTACTGTTACTTTGGTTGCACCTTCCATACTTTTCCTCCAGGTATTTTGCGTTTTGAGAGTTAAACTTCCAATTTTTCTCTATTTGTTTTCCGTTTTTCATGACGTATGTCAGCTTCATGTCATCACGAACTAGGATTTTGTCAATTTTCTCATCAAAGATTTCATTTGTGATTTCTTCACATCCCAGGACTTCTTTTGTGAGCCTATAAAGCTCAGTTTCAGCTATGCTCATGTTCTTACAATCCTGATAACGGTGATCTATCCTGTTGCCACATTTCCACATGTATCTTTTTTTGCCATTTCTTGGGGTGTTCTGGCGACGGTAAGATCTTGAGCAGTTTGCACACTTTACTTTTCCTGTAAAGGGATTAAAGGCGATGCTTGAGTTTGCTAAGTATCCTTTTTCCTGTCTTTTTGCTATTTCCTTTTGCACCGCATCATAAAGCCTTTGGGATATGATTGCAGGATGAGTATCCTGAGCATAGTACTTAGGAAGTTCTCCTCTGTTTGGGATGCTTTTCTTAGTCAGGTAACTTTCACGGAACGTTTTCTGTAGCAGTGAGTTTCCTGTATATTTTTCTTCTCTGAGCATGTCCCAGATGACTGATTCTTTGAAGGCTCCACCCTTGAATGATTTGATGCCTTTTGCATTAAGAGACTGTGCTATTTTACAAGGAGATTGGCCGTTTAGGTATCTCAAGAAGATTTCTTTTACGATTTCAGCCTGTTCTGGGTTTATTTTCAGTTTTTTATCTTCCCAGTTGTATCCATAAAGGGCATAGGTTGCCCCTATTCCTTGTTCAAATCTTTTTCTGATGATCCATTTGTTGTTTTCACTTACCGACCTTGCTTCTTCCTGAGCAAAGGCTGCAAGGAGGGAGAGTACGAGTTCCCCTGTACTAGTCATTGTATCAACGTCATCTTTTTCGAAGACTACCGGTATTCCCAGCTCTTTAAGCTCTCTTACTGCAGATAAAAGGTCTACTGTGTTTCTTGCAAACCTTGTGACTGATTTTGTAAGGATTCTGTCAATTTTGCCTTCATGACAGTCTTTCATCATTCTCTTGAACCCTGGGCGATGATCCGTATTTGTTCCGGAGATAGAGTCTGAGTATATTCCGGCAAACTCCCATTTTCTATTTGAGGTGATTTTCTTCTGGTAGTACTCAAGCTGAGTGTTCAGTGATTCCATACCAGGAAGGAGGGATTTAGAGACTCTTATGTATGCAGCAACTCTTTCTCGTTTTAGGGTTGTGACTGTTTTTGGTATTACTGTTATTTTCATTTATTTCTCCAAGCAAACAATGGACTAAAGTTGTCACTAAGTCTAGCCTAATAAAGGAATTAAGCTGTATAAGATGTAGACTTTGATTTGTTCTCTCCGTAACGGGCTTTTAGGTAACAAGCACGACTGCAGTATTTTCTGTGATTATTCCCGTAAGCCTTAAAAGTTTTGTTACAAATGGGACACTTGTATTGGTAATAAGCTTTTTTGTTTTTAAGTTCAGGATGTTCTGCCCACCAGGTCAGGCGACAGGTCTGAGAGCAGAAGATTTTATGTTTTTTGCCCTTAGTGTTATATAAAACTCGGCCACAGTATCGACATCTGGGTTTCTCATAGACTTTTCTTTCTAGCTTTTCCTTTATTTCTTGCGTCTGGATTCTTTCTACATTGTTAGTTTTGCAGAAATAAGCAACTGTGCTTTTAGCAAGACCTATTTTGTAGGCAATTGCCTGATATCCAAGGCCTTGTTGTCTAAGTTGAATAATTTGGTTTTCGTATTTCTCAGTCATGTTTTTTCCCTTTCGTTTATAGTTTTTCCATTAGCCAAACAATGGGCTAAAGTTGTTGTTAAGTCTAGCATAATAAAGGAATTAGGCGTTAAAAGATTAAAGGTTTGTACTTATTTTCCAAATACTGTTTACAAACTTCCAATTCTTCTTTTGTAATGATGTGTTTCTTCTGCATCTGCTCAACAAAATGAATTGAAACACTGTAGTTTTTCTCGTTTTCAAATTGTTCTTGTGTCATGGTTTTTACCTCTTCACAGACAAGCGGACAAGTTGAAGTGGTTTTAACGAAAAAATTTTTCTGTGTTATAATATGTTTCATATTGTCTTACTAAGTTTCCATCGTATGATAGAGTTGGAAATAAACTTAAGAAGAAAAAGTATAATGATAAGAGAGAAAGTGTGTGAGGGTGAAGATTAAAAAAACAATCAGAATTGTACTTATATCGATGATGGCGATATTCTTTCTTTTGACAATGACATCCTGCTCAACAATGCAGGATAATAAAGTCGCAGATGCTAATAGTTCTTATAAGGTTATTCAGGAATTGTGCAACTCGGAAAATAGAACAGGGTTTACTGACTTCGGAGATTATCTGATTTGGATTGATGATTTTGATTCTGCGGATCTTGAATCGGCAGTTTCGTATGCTCAGATTGTTTCTGACAATACAGAAGGCGGATTGTGTACCGCCTGTGTGAAAAAAAACAGTAATGGTGAAGTGCTGATTGGGCGAAATCAGGATATGGAAATATCACAAAACCCTGCTTACATCATTACAACGTCATATGGAAAATATAAAACGATCGGATATCGTTACCTGACCGGCGATTTATATACATATGAGGAATTCAAAAACGAAGGCTATAAGGACAAGGACTTCATTAATCTTCTTGCGTTTGTAGCTACAGACTGCATGAATTCA
>JAZLGI010000116.1:0-22199 GCA_045616225.1 Sphaerochaetaceae bacterium | reverse complement strand
TCAGGGTAACACATTTAAGTTGACCTGGTGGTCATAGCAGAGTGGAAACACCCGTTCCCATCCCGAACACGGAAGTTAAGCGCTCTTACGCCGATGGTACTGCGTTTTCGCGGGAGAGTAGGTAGCCGCCAGGTCTTTTTTATTTTTAATGGTCTCTTATGAGACCTTTTTTCTGTATATGTTTGTATAAATATACAACCTTCTTTAAATATACTTGTAAATTTTTCTAATATATGTTTTGATAGTCTCAATTATCATTTTGGGAGGGATTATGAAGATTGAGTTGAAAAACTTAGTTCGTTCTTATGACAACATTCATGCTGTAGATAATGTCAGTCTTACAATTCCTTCCAACAAGATTTTTGGAATCATTGGCAGAAGCGGAGCAGGAAAGAGTACTCTTGTAAGACTGGTTAGCTTGTTGGAAACTCCGGATCAGGGCGAAGTCTGGTATGATGATGTAAGAGTAGATTCTCTTGAAAAAGAAGAGCTAATTCAAAGGCGCAGAAGAATTGGCATGATTTTTCAGAATTTTAATCTTTTCTATTCAAGAAACGCCGGACAAAATGTGGCTTATCCTCTTGAGATTTGTAAGTATCCTAAACAGGAAATATCCAAAAGAGTTAAAGAATTAATGGAATTAGTGGGGCTGGGAGACAGAATAGATGCCCCTATAAGTACTCTTTCCGGAGGTCAAAAACAAAGAGTTGCTATTGCAAGGGCTTTGGCTTGTAAGCCTGATATTCTTTTCTGTGATGAGGCAACCAGCGCTCTTGACCCTCAGACTACAAGATCTATTCTAAATTTAATTAAAGAGATTCAGAAAAAAATGAATCTTACCGTGGTTATGATTACCCACCAGATGGAAGTAGTAAGAGATTCCTGTGATTATGTTGCAGTTTTGAAAGATGGTGCTGTTGTAGAGGAAGGTTCTGTTAAAGATATATTCAGAAAACCAAAATCAGATGTAACAAAAGACTTCTTGGTACACCTTTCAAACAACTGGCAGGAAGAAACAATTTACCTATCTGAAAAACCTGCAAGATTCTTACTCAGATTCCCTGGAAAGAAAAGTGACGAACCTGTTCTTTCCAGAATATCCAGAGAGTTTAATGTAGATTTCAACATTTTAGGTGCCGGAATTCACAAAGTTGAGAATGAGTCTATAGGTAGTTTAATTTGCGATATCACAGGAGATGAAGAAGCAGTAAAAGAAGTAGTTAAGAAGCTTAAAAAAGAAAAAATAGTTGTTGAGGAGGTCGGGAAATGAGTTCTGCAATATGGTCACTAATTTGGCAATCTACTTTTCAGACCCTAATTATGGTTCTTTTATCTACGGTTTTTTCTCTTCTTTTGGGACTTCCTCTTGGGGTTTTGTTATGTATTACAAGTTCTGAAGAACAGGGAGGAATTATTCCCAAGCCTGTTTTAAATGAAGTTTTAAGCAGAATTGTAAATGTTCTGAGAAGTTTTCCTTTTATCATTCTCATGATTATTCTCATTCCTCTATCCAGATTGATAGTAGGAACGTCTATAGGAACAAAAGCTACTATTGTTCCTCTTTCAATTGCTGCTGCACCATTTGTTGCAAGGATAATTGAAACTGCTTTAAAGGAGGTGGATCCGGGGGTCGTTCAGGCCGCCCGAAGCATGGGAAGTACCAATTCTCAGATTGTATTTAAAGTCCTTATACCGGAAGCCCTTCCTTCACTTGTCAGCGGAATAACCCTTACAATCATTAATTTAATAGGGTACAGTGCAATGGCAGGAGCTATTGGCGGCGGAGGACTTGGAGATTTGGCAATAAGATACGGTTACCAGAGATTCAGAACAGATGTTATGGTAGTTGCCGTAATAGTAATCTTGCTTATGGTTGAGATTATTCAATTTACAGGAAATAAAATAAGCGCAAAGATTATTTCCAAGCGCTGATATAAAGGAAATAGTGTATGAAAAAAAGTATTGTATTGTTTGTTTTATTATTAGTCAGTTTTGTTGTTTTTGCAGGAGGAGCTGCAGAAACTTCTTCAAATAAACTTATCGTAGGAGCTACTCCGGAGCCTCATGCAGAGATGCTTAACCTTGTTAAAGAAGAAATGAAAGCTGCAGGATTTGAGCTTGAAGTCAAGGAATTCACAGATTATGTAACTCCAAATACAGCTCTTGAGGATGGCGAAATAGATGCTAACTTCTTTCAGCATATTCCTTATATGAATTCTTTTAACGTAGAACATGGTTATCATCTTGTTAATGCCGGAGGTATTCATATTGAGCCGCTTGCTCTTTATTCAAAGAAATACAAGGCTCTCAAGGACCTTCCAAACGGAGCAACAATAGCAATTCCAAACGACCCTACAAATGAAGGCAGAGCTCTTCTTTTGCTTGAGAGTGCAGGTTTAATTAAGTTGGCAGATTCAACAAATCTTGAATCTACTCCGCTTGATATAAAAGAGAACAGCAAGAATCTTAAATTTAATGAAATTGAAGCAGCTTCTCTTCCTAGAGTTCTTGATGATGTTGATGCTGCTGTTATCAATGGTAATTACGCTATTCCTGCAGGTCTTATTGCATCAAAGGACGGTCTTTTTGTTGAAGGTTCAGACAGCCCTTATGTAAACATTATTGCAGTTAAGGACGGAAACCAGAACAAGCCTGCCGTAAAAGCCTTGGTTAAAGCTCTTCAGAGCCAGAAAGTTAAAGATTGGGTAACTGCAAAGTATCCAAACGGAGAAGTTGTTCTCGTTTTCTAAGTTAAAGAAATTTTTACTTGAGATTTTTAAGTTTTAAAGCGGCATGGTTTTCATGCCGTTTTATTTTTGTCTTGAAGTGCTGGGGGCTCTATAATAAAAAAAGTGAAAAGCAGTCCCCTTGTTTTTGAGAAAAGGAAGGCTTGTAAAAGGGCAATTACTGATATACAAGAATTTTTTCATATATCAGTAATTTTCCTCTGAAAAGCATGTTAAACTCCAAAAATTGGTGGAAATTATAATTTTCCCTTCGTAAAAGACTCTTTTCTCCGACTAAAATGTCCAAAATTACTGATATACAGATTTTTTTTCATATATCAGTAATTGCCTGTTGCAAGGAGTTTTAAAGTTGGTTTTTTGGTTGGACTTTTTTGTATTTTGTTTCTCATATATAATAAGCCTATGATTTACGCTTTGTTGGTATTGAATATTATTCTTATTGTCTTTGCAGTGTGCATTTTGCTTAAGGTTTTTAAACCTGCGGAAAAAGATAATCATTTAGATGAAGAAGTTAAGGCTATTTCAAAAGACCAGACTGTTGTACTTACCAAGTTGGAAGACTTGGATAAGCGAAACATTTTTCTTTATGAAACAGTGGAAAGAAAGCTTCAGGAAATAAGACAGGACAATGAAAAACAACTTGGTAAGATTCAGGAAACTGTAAATGAGAAATTGCAGACAACCTTGGAAAACAGGCTTTCTACCTCATTTAAAACTGTAAGTGAACAACTTGCCCGTGTATATGACCAACTGGGGCAGATTCAAAATCTTACAAAAGATGTAGGTAATCTTGAAAAAGTTCTTACAAATGTAAAAACAAGAGGTATGTGGGGAGAACTGCAGGCAGAGCGTATTCTTCAGGAAATTCTTACGCCTGAGCAATATCTGAAGAATGTTCCTACAAAACATCTTAGTAAAGATCCTGTTGAATTTGCTGTAAAGTTGCCTGGAGCAGACAGAGAACATCAGGTTTTATTGCCAATTGATTCCAAATTTCCACGTGAAGATTATGAAAGGCTCTGTGATGCAACTCAGAATGGAGATTTTGAGGCTGTAAAACTATTGAGAAATGCCTTGGAGCGTAGAGTTAAAGATGAAGCAAAAGATATTTGTGAAAAGTACATAGATGTACCTTTTACGACAGATTTTGCGGTTATGTTCCTTCCTATTGAAGGATTGTATGCAGAAATATTGGCATTACCGGGTTTGCAGGAAAAACTGCAACATGAGTACCATGTAATGGTTGCCGGTCCTGCAACCTTGGCATCTCTTTTAAACAGTCTGCAAATGGGATTCAGAACTTTGGCAATAGAAAGGAAGAGTGCAGAAGTCTGGCACGTTTTAGGGCAGGTTAAAACAGAGTTCGGTAAGTTTGAGTCAACAATGCTAAAAGTTCAGGAAAAGCTGTCCAGTGCAAGTAAAGAGGTTGAGAACGTCTTTACAAGACAACGTCAGATGGCCAGAAAACTTAAAAATGTTGAGGCTGTGGATTTGCTTCCTTCAGAAGCAGTATTGCTGGAAGAAAGTGACTCTGAAGATATCCTTATTTAGTTAATGAACAAAAGTCTTCAGGTGTATCGCAGTCTGAAATAAACTCACTGTTGTCAGATTCAAAATATCTGACATTGCAGGTTTTGAGTATATCCTTTAAAGAAGTATTCTGTTTGGAATTGATAATTCTTTTTTGCAGTCTTGTTGAGATTAACACCGGATGACCTGGTATTCCTTGATACACAGGTCTTACGGCATCATATATTTCCAGCTTTGAACAGACTTGCATAAAGTGTTCTTTGGTAATAAGAGGCATATCTGCCAAGCAAATAAAGAAGTCATTTCCTTCTGTTACCTGCATAATTCCGGTTTTTGCAGATGAGAATTGTCCTTTTCTGTAATCTTTATTTTCCACAATTGTCATTGAAATTGGGCTGTTTGTTTTTTCTATGAAGGTTTTGCAGGGTTCAAGGCTTTTTTCCAAAGATCTTCTTTTGTAACCCGTAACGATTATCAGATGTGATTTTTCATTTAAATCTTCAAGAAATGACAGTGCTTGTAAACAGCAGTGGCAGGCAATAGTACTGTTTTTCCATGGAAGAAGCAGTTTGTTTTCTTTTCCCATTCTTGATGAAGTGCCTGCAGCAAGCATTACTATTTCCATATATACTCCTCTGGCAATTTTACCATTGTATTGTACAAATTTCATCAAACATTTATTCTTCATTCATGGGGAGGTTTTGATGACCGTTGTTTTAATTAACTGCTTTTCTGTTATTGTAGGGTCTTTATTTGGTCTGTTACTTGGAAAGAAGTTAAATGAGGATTTCAAAACTGTCGTTTTTTCATGCAGTGGAATTATTACTCTGGTAATGGGCATAGATATGGCCTTGAAATCTACAAACTATCTTGTTCTTTTGATTTCTCTCTTATTGGGTGGTGGAATAGGATATTTGCTTAAGATTGAAGACGGTGTTTTGTCATTGGGCAATAAATTGGAAAAGCTTACATCAAGAAAAGAAGGAAGGTCTTCTGATTTTGCCAGAGGTTTTCTGAATGCTTCTGTCTTGTTCTGCAGCGGGTCTATGTCTGTTGTAGGATCTATTCAGGCAGGTACAACCGGTGAAATGCAAACCATTTTGATTAAAAGTGTCATGGATGGATGTATGGCCGTTGTTTTTGCATCAATTTATGGAATTGGTGTAATGTTCTCAATTCTCTGCATTTTTGTTTATCAGGGATTTTTTACACTGGCCGGTAGTTGGATTGAACCTATACTTGGAAATACAGGTATTGTGGAGCTTTCTGCAGCCGGAGGTATACTTTTGATAATGATTGGCTTAGGGCTTCTTAAGATTAAGGAATTTAAGAACGCAAATTATCTTCCGGCTTTGTTATTTGCTCCGGCTCTGGCAATTGCCGTACAAAATATAATGTAGGAGTTTTTATGTCTGACAAAAAGGCTTACAATACACGAATTTCTCATAGCAAAGAAGCTATTGCAAAGGATTTTGCTGAGCATCTTAAGTATACCAAAGATGCAGATACCTATCATACAACCCAGCAGAGCAGGTATGAAGCTTTGGCATTGTCTATCAGAGATAGAATTATTCATCAGTGGGATATTTCAAGAAAAACTCAGAGGAAAAACAGTGTAAAGCGTGTTTACTACCTTTCTCTTGAGTTTTTGATGGGTAGGGCAATGACAAATAACATCAACAATATGGGTTTGATGAATGAAGTGTCGGAGGCTCTAAAAGACCTTGGCTATAAATATGAAGAGATTGCAGATGTAGAGCCGGATGCAGGTCTTGGAAACGGAGGACTTGGAAGACTTGCCGCTTGTTTTCTTGATTCAATGGCAACATTGGACATTCCGTCTTACGGTTATGGAATAAGATACAATTACGGAATTTTCAAACAGTTAATACAAAACGGATATCAATTTGAGCAGCCTGACAACTGGCTTAGATATGGCAATCCATGGGAAGTTCCGCGTCCTGATTTGACTTACGAGGTAAACTTTGGCGGAAAAGTTCAGGTAATTCATGAAAAGGGAAAGGATTACTACAAGTGGGTTGATACAGAAAAAGTTTTGGGTACTGCTTATGATATGCCAATTATTGGGTATGGCGGAACAACGGTAAATACTTTAAGGCTTTGGAGTGCAAAGGCAGTAGAAGACTTTTCATTCAGTGATTTTGATCAGGGAGATTACACAGAAGCTGTCAGAGACAAAGTTTTGGCAGAGAATATTTCTCAGGTTCTGTATCCTAATGATACAGCTTATATGGGAAAAGTTTTGAGACTTAAACAACAGTATTTCTTTGTTGCCTGTTCCCTTGCAGATATTATAAGAAGATTTAAGAGAGAAAATGTTTCCTGGAGCAGATTGCCGGAGTTTGCAGCTATTCAGATGAATGATACCCATCCTTCAATTGCAGTAGCTGAACTCATGAGAATTCTTATTGATAATGAAGGACTTGGATGGAATGAAGCATGGAGTATTACTCAGGCAACTTTGGCATATACCAACCATACATTAATGCCGGAAGCACTTGAGAAGTGGGCAGTGCCTATGTTTGAAGAAATACTGCCTAGACATCTTCAGATTATTTATGAAATAAACCATAGATTCCTTCAGAGTGCAATCACATTTTTCCCTGTTCAGTCAGATTGGCAGAAAGCTGTTTCAAAGATTAGCATTATAGAGGAATCAAATCCAAAGAATGTTAGAATGGCAAATTTGGCAATTGTGGGAAGCCATGCTATTAACGGAGTTGCCCGTTTGCATTCAAATCTTCTTAAGTCCTATATGTTCCCGGAGTTTAATTCTATTTATCCGGAACGATTCCAAAACAAAACAAACGGTATTACTCCTAGACGTTGGCTTTTAAGTTCCAATCCGGAATTGGCTTCTCTTATAACAGATGCTATTGGTGATTCTTGGATTACAAATGCAGACAAGCTTTCTGATTTAAAGAAATTTGCAGATGATTCTGCATTTGCAGAAAAATTTGCTGATATAAAAAAGAGAAACAAGGAAAGAGCTACCGGTTTCTTGCTTAAAGACTGCGGAATAAAAATTTGTCCTGACATGGTTTTTGATGTTCAGGTTAAGAGAATTCACGAGTATAAGAGACAACTTCTGAATGCATTTGACATTGTAATGATTTATCAACGTCTTAAGAATGACAGAAAATATGCCCAAAACTTTACTCCTACGGTTTTCTTGTTCGGTGGAAAGAGTGCTCCGGGTTATCTTAATGCAAAACAGTCAATTAAGTTTATCAACAGTCTTTCTCAAGTGATAAACGGAGATCCCAAAACAAACAAAAAACTTCAGGTTTACTTCATGCCAAACTACAGAGTTACTATGGCAGAAAATATAATTCCTGCATCTAATATCTCCGAGCAGATTTCTACGGCAGGTCTGGAAGCTTCAGGAACAAGTAACATGAAATTCATGCTTAACGGAGCTTTGACCATAGGAACTCTTGATGGAGCTAACGTTGAGATTCAGGAAGAAGTAGGTAAAGACAATTGTTTCATTTTCGGTCATACAGAAGATGAGATTGCTTCTCTCAGAGGTAATTACAATCCATGGGATTATATTAATTCTGATGAGGAGATTGCCTCTGCTGTAAAACTTATAAAAGAAAACTATTTTAATATTGCAGAGCCAAATGCTTTTGATAATTTGTTTGGAGATATCTTTAATAACGGAGACAGGTATTTCTTATTTGCAGATTTGAGAATGTATGCAGATACTCACGATAGTATTCTGAAACTTTATAAGAATGATTTTGCTTCATTTAACAGAAAAGCTATTCTAAATGTTGCCGGTGCAGGAAAATTCTCATCTGACAGAACTATCCGTGAATATGCAGAGCAGATTTGGAATACAGGCAGTTGCCCGGTTCCTATGAATACAGAGCTTGACACCTCGCTTGAAGATGCAGCTAAACATTGATTTTGTAAGAAAAAAGCTGGAGTTGTTGACAAAGGACTTTGTTTTTTGTTATCTTGCAATCTGCACGTTTCCGTGCTGAGACTATGCCCTTGTAGCTCAGTCGGTAGAGCGCAACCTCGGTAAGGTTGAGGTCAGCGGTTCAAATCCGCCCGGGGGCTAAAGCCTGGAAAAAAAAAGAATAATGGGTCTTTTGGGGCCTTAAGGAGATATAGTATGGCAGACAAGAAAAAGAGTCCTGTAGAAAAAATTGCTCTTCAGTGTACAGAGTGCAAGAGAAAGAACTACACTACAGAAAAAAATCGCCGTAATAACCCAAATAAGCTTGAGCTTATGAAGTATTGTCCGTTTGATCGCAAGCACACATTGCACAAAGAGACAAAGGTTAAATAAGAAAGTCACAGCTATTGCTGAAGAGGATATATAGGCCAGTAGCTCCAACGGTTAGAGCACTGGTCTCCAAAACCGGGTGTTGGGGGTTCGAATCCCTCCTGGCCTGTAGAACCTCTGTTTAGGAGTTACCTGATGAAAAAGTTATTCAAGTACTTTAAAGAATGTAGATTGGAGATGAAGAAGGTCGCATGGCCTGCAAAAGCAGAAGTCTTTGATTTTACAAAAGTCATCCTTGTCATGACAATTGTTTCTGCTCTTCTTCTCGGTCTTGTTGATTTCGTCCTTCTTAAATTGGTTTATCTTATTTTCTAAGGTTGGTCGTTATGGCAAGAGGATGGTACACAGTACACACATATTCCGGTTACGAACAGAAGATTGAGCGTATTATTCGTCGTATGATGGATAGTGAGCTTGATTTTGCTGCAGTTTGTCTCGACGTTAAGGTTCCGTTTGAAACTCTTATAGAGAACAAAGACGGTGTCAAAAAAGAGATTAAGAAAAAAGTTCTTCCGGGTTATATACTGGTAGAGTTAGATCTTCCTGAAGATGATTCTTGGAAGACTTTCTGTACCCAGATTAAAAGAATAAACGGTGTAACCGGTTTCCTCACAACATCACGTACAGCTCGTCCTATCCCACTTACAAAAGATGAGATGAGTGTAATTCTTCAGAAAACAGGAGAAATCAAGGCTGAAAAGACATTCAGACCTAAACAGAGTTTTTCCGAGGGTGAGACAGTTAAAGTTACAGATGGTCCATTCTCCGGATTTACCGGTATTATTGAAGAAATCAATCTTGAAAAGGGTAGAATTAAAGTTTCTGTTGAAATTTTCGGCAGAGCTACCCCTGTTGAGATTGAGTTCAATCAGATTGAAAAGCTTTAATAATATCGTCTGTCAATACCGGGCGTTATTGACAGAGTATGAATTTACATACGCCTGATTTGTATATGAAAACTCCCTTACAGAGTTTGAACAATGCACGGAGTAAGCGTAGTTTTGTAGCGGAACCCGTTTACAACGCAGAGGAATGATTTTGTTAAGGTGGGAGCTCATCGTATGATGAGCGTTATTACCAGCGTGCAAGTCTGAAATATCTGCCAACTCAGGCAAGGCTTGGCACGTAAGGAGAAATATATGGCAAAGAAAAAGGTTTCTGCAATCATCAAGTTGCAGTGCCCAGCCCAGAAGGCTACACCGGCTCCACCGATCGGACCGGCACTTGGACCTCATGGCGTAAGCGCACCTCAGTTCGTTCAGCAGTTCAATGACAGATCAAAGAGCTATGAAGCCGGACTGATCATCCCAGTCGTAATTACAGTTTACGCAGACAAATCTTTCACATTTATCCTCAAGACTCCACCTGCAGCAGTTCTTATCAAGAAAGCTCTTGGTATTACTAAGGCCAGTGGTGTTCCAAACAAGGAGAAAGTAGGAACTCTCTCAAAAGCTCAGCTTGAAGAGATTGCCAAAGCAAAGATGGCTGACTTAAACGCAAACGACCTCGAAGCTGCAAAGCATATTATTGCAGGAACAGCTAGAAGCATGGGCGTGGAGGTGGAAAAATGAAGCGTGGAAAAAAGTATCAGGAAGCAGTAAAGAAGCTTGACAAAACAAAGGTTTACGGTCTTTCTGAAGCTGCTACACTTGTCAAGGAAATGGCTTTTGCTAAATTTGACGAGACTGTAGAGCTTCATATGAAACTTATGCTCAAGAAGAGCCAGAGTGTCAGAGACACAGTAGTTCTTCCAAACCAGTTCTCAGCTGAGAAACGCATTCTCGTATTTGCTAAAGGCGAAAAAGCTCAGGAAGCTCTTGATGCCGGTGCTACATACGTTGGTGATGCAGAACTTATTGAGAAAGTTCGTACTGGTTGGATGGACTTTGATGTAGCAGTTGCAACCCCAGACATGATGAAGGACGTTGGTCGTCTTGGTCCTATCCTCGGAAGAAGAGGCCTTATGCCTAACCCGAAGACTCAGACCGTTACTATGGACATTAAGGGAGCTCTTGCAGAACTTCGCAAGGGAAGAACAGAGTTCAGAAGTGACAAGACAGGTGTTGTTCACATGGCTATCGGAAAAGTTTCAATGGATGCAGAGAAGATTGCTGAAAACGCTACAGTAGCAATCAGAGAAATCCTTAAGAGAAAACCATCTGATGCAAAGGGTGACTTCGTTGAGAGTACAGCAATTGCTTCTACAATGGGTCCTGGCGTCATGATCGACAGCAAAGTAGAGCTTTGATAGGCGAGGTGAAGTATGGAATATCAGACAAAAATTAACGCAACAAAAGAAGCTGCTGTAAAACAGCTTAAGGACGAATTTGGCCAGTATTCAGGATTCATCTTTGCAGATTATCGTGGACTCACAGTTGCTCAGATTACTGAACTTCGTAAGCAGCTCAGAGCTAAGCAGGCTGGATGCCGTGTTGTAAAGAACCGCTATGCAAAGATTGCATTGAAGGAACTTGGACACGACGGAGTTGATAATAATCTCATTGGGCCAACAGTTGTCGTTTTGGCAAATGGTGATGAACAGAGCGCAATTGCAAAGATTGTTGTTGACGCACAGAAAACAACAGAAAACAAGCTTCAGGTTCGTGGTGGAATTCTTGACGGCAACGTTTTTGACGCTGCTCAGGTTGAGGCATTCTCCAAGCTCCCTGGAAAGATGGAACTTATCAGTATGCTTATGGCTACAATGAAAGCTCCTGTACAGAAGCTTGCTGCAACACTTCTTGCTTACCAGGAAAAGCTGGAAAGCGAGTCAAAATAATACGATAGTAGTCTTCCAAAAGTAACCTGCTACAATCGTACGAATTAAAAAAAGAAAAGGAGAAGATAATATGGCTACAAAAGTTTCTATTGAAGACATTCTCGAGACAGTTGCCAGCATGACAACTATGGAAGTTTCAGAGCTCATTAAGGCTATGGAAGAAAAGTTTGGTGTAACAGCAGCTGCTGCTGTTGTTGCTGGTCCAGCCGCCGGTGCTGCTCCTGCTGAAGAAGTAGAAGAAAAGACAGAGTTTGACGTTGTTCTCAAGGGATTTGATCCTGCAAAGAAGATTGGCGCTATTAAGGCTGTCAGAGCATGTGTACCAGAGCTTGGTCTTAAGGAAGCTAAGGACCTCGTAGAGCAGGGTGGAAAGGTTAAGGAAGCTGTTTCCAAGGCTGACGCTGCTGATATGAAGGCAAAGCTTGAGGCTGAAGGCTGTACAGTCGAGATTCAGTAATTAGTTTTTACTACAACCTCCTGTACCCGTTTTTGGGTATAGGAGGATTTTCTGTCTAAACGGCAGTTTTTGCCGGTTTGTTTTTATCGGTTTTTATTTAGTTTTACGGGGGTGCATGATGGCAGCCATTGGCAAGTCCATAGACAGAACCTACATTGGAACGGAATACGACGACGTTTGTCAGATTCCTGACCTTATTGGAATCCAGAAGGATTCATATGAAAATTTTCTCCAAAATAAAAAACTTTTGGACGGCGTTGTTCTTGATGAGAAATGCGGTCTGGAGGAAGTTTTCAATACAATTTTCCCTATCAGTTACAAAACAACACAAAAGAGAAAGCTCAAGAAGTCTTATCCAAATGACCAAGGTGTCGAGGAAGAGACAGAAGTTGAAGAAGAACATGATATAGAAGTCAATCTTGAGTATGAGCCACCTTATACAATTGAATTTGACAATATTAAATATTCAGAACTTGAATGCAAGAAGAAAGGACGTACATACAGTTTCCCTCTTAAGGCAAATTTTCTTCTTGAAGTCACAGACTATGTAACCGTCAGAAGAACTTTGGACGGACATGTCATTGACAAGAAAACAGACAACCACATTCTTGAAAAGGAGATTTTCCTCGGAGATATCCCTATCATGACAGATAGAGGAACCTTTATTGTCAATGGTGCAGAGCGTGTAGTTGTCAGCCAGATTCATAGAAGTCCTGGTGTTATTTTCACAATTGAAAAGAATGCTACAAAGAACACAAACTTTTACTCATCACGTATCATTCCATACCGCGGAAGTTGGTTGGAGTTTGAGATTGATGAAAAGCGCAGTGTAATTGCAGCAAAGATAGACAGGAAAAAGAAGATTTTAGGAACTCTTTTCCTCAGAGCTATTGGCATTAACACCCGTGAGAAAATTATTGCTTCTTTCTATAAAACAGAAAGTGCAAAACTTACTCCTGAAACAGTTCAGTCATTGGTAGGTCGCTATCCTGCAAAAGATATCTATGTTGAAATCGAAGGAAAACAAGAAAAGATTTTTCAGGCAGGAACTATCTTTAATGAGCATGATTTGACATTGCTTCTCAATCAGGGTGTAGAAGATATTGAACTTGTTGATCTTGCAGCAGAAGGCTCTCTCCACAGTGAAATGATTCTCAACTGTCTTAAGGCAGAAGAAAAGTATACAGACATTTCAAAGAGTGATGAACCAACTAAAGAAGACGTTCTTTCCCACATTTATTCTGTTCTCATGCCTGGTGAAATGATTACAACAGAACGCGGAGAGAAGGAACTTCCTGAAATGTTCTTCTCTTCAAGACGTTATGATCTTGGAGCAGTTGGTCGTTATAAGCTTCATAAAAAATTCCATGCCGGTGAAGACAACGATAATTTTGATGAGAACCTTACAGTTCTTACTCCTCAGGATATTACCGACACAATGAGTTTCCTCATTAAAGTATTTATCAAGGAAGAGAATATAGATGATATAGATCACCTTGGAAACCGTCGTGTCAGATGCGTCGGTGAGCTTTTACAACAGCAGATGAAAGCTGCTTTCTCACGTCTTGAGAGAGTTGTAAGAGAGCGCCTTAACAGTACAAGTGATTTTAATATGCTCAAACCTCAGGATTTGATTTCCAATAAGCCTGTTGTTGGAGCAATTAAAGAATTCTTCGGTTCTTCTCAGTTCAGCCAGTTTATGGATCAAATTAACCCATTGGCAGAGCTTACACATAAGAGAAGACTTACAGCTTTGGGAAGCGGTGGACTTAACCGTGATCGTGCAGGATTTGAAGTCAGAGACGTACACTATACACACTATGGTCGTATGTGTCCTATTGAAACTCCTGAAGGTCCAAACATTGGTCTTATTGTTTCTCTTGCAAACTACACAAGAATTAATAAGTTTGGTTTCCTTGAGACACCTTACAGAAAGGTTGTTGACGGAAAGGCTACTAAGGAAGTCAGATTCCTTGATGCTTATGATGAAGAAAAATTCAACATTGCCCAGGGAAATGCAAAACTTAACAAAGATGGCTCATTTGCAGATGAATATATTTCAACCCGTCGTAAAGGAGATTACTCAGCTCAGAAAGCAAAGGACATTCAGTACATGGATGTTTCTCCTAGACAGGTTGTATCTGTAGCAGCTTCACTTATTCCTTTCCTTGAACATGATGATGCAAACAGAGCTCTCATGGGTTCAAACATGCAACGTCAGGCAGTTCCTCTTGTATTCCCTGAAGCACCTCGTGTAGGTACAGGTATGGAGCATAAGGCTGCTTATGATTCAGGAGTTATGGTTAAGGCAAAAGAAGATGGAACAGTATTTTATGTTTCTTCTGAAATGATTCTTACAGCTCCTCCTACATACAGAGTAGTTGAAACAGAAGGAAAAGAGCCAACTGTTACAAAACTTCAGCAGGTTTCAAAAACAGATTTAGTTGCTTCAGGTATTAAAGCCGGTCTTTCAGGATATGTTGTACACGCTTCTACAAAAATGGTAATCATTGCTCCTGAAACTGCTGTTGTTGAAAAAGAATTCAATATTGAATCAAGAACAGTCGTAGGAGACATAAGACTCGTAGCAAGTCCTAGAAAGTTTATTGGTGCAGGTTCTGTTTTGGCTACTGTTGAGACCAAGGAAAACGGAGGAAAGAAAGAAACTGTAGAAATTAAATCTCCAATTGCAGGTTATATTCTTTCCCTTTCTGCAGAAAAAGCTGTAATTCTTCCTGTTTATCAGTATGTTATTCAGAAGTACCAGAGAACAAACCAGGATACATGTTTCACACAGATTCCAATTGTAAACTACGGAGATTTTGTCAGACACGGTGATGTTCTTGCAGATGGTCCTGCAACAGACCGCGGAGATCTTGCACTTGGAAGAAACCTTCTTGTTGGATTTGTTCCATGGAACGGATACAACTATGAAGATGCTGTTCTTATCTCAGAACGTGTTGTTAAGGAAGATATTTATACATCTATTCATATTCATGAATTCACAATTGATGTCCGTGAGACAAAACTTGGAAATGAAAAGACTACAAAAGATATTCCTAACACCAGTGAAGAAATGACACACTTCCTTTCTGATGAAGGTATCATTGCAATTGGTACAATGGTTCATCCGGGATCTATTCTTGTAGGTAAAGTAACTCCAAAGAGTGAAAGTGATACAACTCCTGAGTTTAAGCTTCTTAACTCTATCTTTGGCGAAAAAGCCAAAGAAGTAAGAGATACATCACTTAAAGTACCTCACGGAACAGAAGGTATTGTAATTGATGTTCAGCGTCTTAAAAAGAGCGACAGTGATGAACTTGCTCCTGGTGTAGAAGAGACAATTAAGGTTCTTATTGCTACAAAGCGTAAGCTTAAACAGGGTGATAAGATGGCCGGTCGTCATGGAAACAAGGGTGTTGTTTCAAGAATTCTTCCGGAAGAAGATATGCCGTTCATGGAAGATGGTACACCGCTTGATGTATGTCTTAACCCACTTGGTGTTCCTTCACGAATGAATATCGGACAGCTTATGGAAACACAACTTGGTTGGGCTGCAGTAAAACTTGATGAATGGTACAATTCTCCTGTTTTCCAGAGTGCAACTATGGAAAAGATTGAAGAGAAGATGGTAGAAGCAGGTCTTCCTAAAACTTCTAAGACAACTCTTTATGACGGAAGAACAGGTGTTGCATTTGTTAATCCGGTATTCTGCGGTTACATTTACTACCTTAAGTTGCACCATCTTGTTGACGATAAGATGCATGCAAGAAGTACAGGTCCTTATTCACTGGTTACTCAGCAACCATTGGGCGGTAAGGCTCAGTTTGGTGGTCAGAGACTTGGAGAAATGGAAGTCTGGGCTCTTGAGGCTTATGGTGCTGCAAATACTCTTCAGGAAATGCTCACAATCAAGAGTGATGATATGAACGGAAGAGTCAAGATCTATGAAAGCATAGTTAAGGGTGAACCTTCTTCAAGTGCAGGTATGCCTGAAGCTTTTAATGTTCTTGTTCAGGAAATCAGAGGTCTTGCCCTTGATATGAGTGTTTATGACTCAAAGGGAAAGCAGGTTGCTCTTACTGAGCGTGATGAAGAAATCATCAGCAAGAAAAACCTCGACAACAGAGAGGTCAAGTAATATGAGAGAAATTCAAGATTTTGACAGTGTAATGATAAAGTTGGCTTCTCCTGATCAGATTAGAGCCTGGTCTTATGGAGAGGTAAAAAAGCCGGAAACAATTAACTACAGAACCCTCAGACCTGAAAGAGACGGTCTTTTCTGCGAGAAAATCTTTGGTACTACAAAAGAGTGGGAGTGCTATTGCGGAAAATTCAAGTCCATCCGTTACAAGGGTGTTGTTTGTGATCGTTGCGGAGTTGAAGTTACAAACGTAAAGGTACGTCGTGAGAGAATGGGTCATATTACCCTTGCCACACCTGTATCACACATTTGGTATTACAGAAGTGTTCCTTCCCGTATGGGATATCTTCTTGATCTCTCAAAAGAACAGCTTTCCAGCGTTCTTTATTATGAGAAGTACATTGTAACAAACCCTGGTGAATCAGAACTCAAGAAGATGCAACTTCTTACAGAAGAAGAATACCAGAATGCACGTGATGAATGGGGTGACTCTTTTGAAGCCGGTATGGGCGGAGAAGCAATTAGAACCCTTCTTGAGACTCTTGATTTGGATGAACTCAGCAAATCTCTCAGAGAGCAGATGATTGAGAAAATCAATAAGGGTGAGAAGGCAGATAATTACAAGAAACTCAGAAAGAGAATTGAAATTGTTGAAAGTTTCCGTAACAACAGCAAGGAAAACCCAAATAGACCTGAATGGATGATTCTTACAGTTATTCCTGTAATTCCACCAGATCTCAGACCTATGGTTCAGCTTGACGGCGGAAGATTTGCAACAAGTGATCTCAATGATCTTTACAGAAGAGTTATTAACAGAAATAACAGACTTCAGAAGCTCATGGCTCTTCACGCACCTGATATCATTGTAAGAAATGAAAAGAGAATGTTACAGGAAGCGGTTGACGCTCTCTTTGATAATTCAAAGCGCAAGCGCGGAGCTGTCAAAGGTGCAAACAGCAGACCTCTTAAATCTCTTTCAGATATGCTTAAAGGTAAGCAGGGAAGATTCAGACAGAATCTTTTGGGAAAGCGTGTTGACTATTCTGGACGTTCTGTAATTGTCGTTGGACCGGAACTTAGAATTCATCAGTGCGGTCTTCCTTCAAAGATGGCTCTTGAACTTTACAAGCCTTTCCTTATGAGAAGACTTGTTCAGAGCGGTGCTGCAAATAATATCAAAGTAGCCAAGACAATGGTTGAGCAGGAAAAGGCAGAAGTATGGGATATTCTTGAACAAGTTGTCAAAGAACATCCTGTTATGCTAAACCGTGCACCTACACTGCATAGACTTGGTATTCAGGCATTTGAGCCTGTCTTGGTAGATGGAAAAGCTATAAAACTTCATCCACTTGTATGTAAAGCTTTTAACGCAGACTTTGACGGAGACCAGATGGCTGTTCACGTGCCTCTTACCCAGGCAGCTCAGCTTGAATGTTGGACTCTCATGTTAAGTGCTTCAAACCTTCTTGACCCTGCTAACGGTCAGCCTATTGTTTATCCTTCACAGGATATGGTTTTGGGTATCAACTACCTTACAAGAGCCATGAACAATGCAAAGGGAGAAGGAAAGTATTACGATAATCTCAGTGAAATCTTCATGGCAATTGATGCCGGAGTTCTTTCGTATAACGCAAAAATAGGTTATAAGCTTCCGGATGGTTCAAGATACACATTCCCTAAGGATGCAGAAGATTACACAACTCCTGGAAGACTTATCTTTGCAGATTCTCTACCTTGTGACGTTGCCCATATAGATTTCAGAAAGGATTTGAATAAATGCTTTGGAGACAAGGATCTCAAGAGACTTATTGCAACTTCTATGAAGACAAGTCCTAATTCTGTTGTTTGTAAGCTTGCAGATGCTATTAAAGATGTAGGTTACAAGTATGCTACAGTCTTTGGTGCAACAATTGGTCTTTCAGACATGATTGTTCCTGAAGCAAAAGCACCTCTTATGGCGGAAGCAAACAAGAAACAAGCAGAAATTCTCACAAGATTTGAGAAAGGTCTTATTACAGACGAAGAGCGTAAAAACCTCCTTATTAACCTTTGGTCAGACAGAAGTGACAAGTTGGGAGATGAGCTTATGGCACGTCTCAAAGAAAGCCAGAACGGATTTAACCCGCTCTTCCTCATGGCAGATTCGGGAGCCAGAGGTTCTAAGACACAGATTAAGCAGCTTGGCGGTATGCGTGGTCTTATGGCTAAACCTAATGGAGACATCATTGAGTTCCCTATTAAGTCAAACTTCAAAGAAGGTCTTTCAATTATTGAGTTCTTCATTTCTACAAACGGTGCAAGAAAAGGTCTTTCAGATACAGCTCTCAAGACAGCTGAAGCAGGTTACCTTACAAGAAGACTTGTTGATGTTTCTCAGGATGTTGTCATTACAACGGAAGATTGCGGAACCATTAACGGTATTGAGAGAACTGCAATAATGAACGGAGAAGATGTTGTAATTCCTCTTGCTGACAGAATTCGCGGGCATTACACTCTTGAAGATGTTCTTGACCCTAATACAGGTGATGTTCTTGTTCCTATTGATCATGCTATCTCTGATGAAGAAGCTATCATGATTGAAGAAGCAGGAGTAGAAAAAGTTCTTGTAAGATCTGTTCTTACATGTGAAGCAAGACAGGGTCTTTGCCGCAAGTGTTACGGAAGAAACCTTGCAACTAACAGACCTGTTGAAATAGGTGAACCTGTTGGTGTTATTGCCGCCCAGTCTATTGGACAGCCTGGTACACAGCTTACAATGAGAACATTCCACGTTGGTGGTACAGCTTCTACAAGTACTGCTGCAGATAGCCTTTCACTTAAGCATTCTGTATATATTACAAAGATTGCAGGAAACTACGTAAAGCGTAATTCTGACGGAGAACTTGTTTTCACAAAGAAAGGTTTCATTTCTTACAGACCTCTTCTTGACGATTTTGAGTTTGGAAAAGATGCAAAGCTTGCTTCCGGAATTGAAAATGGTATCAGAGTAAAGGGAGAAACAATTCTTTTTACAGATAAGACAGGCGAGAAAAAAGCCAACCCTCGTGGAGGTCAGATTCTTTTAAATGATGGTCCTCTTGTTGTCCTTGGGCCTGAAAAGAAGACAGAGGAAATCAAGCCGGGTAGTTGTCTCAAAGTAGCTGAAGGTCAAATTGCAGAGTCCGGTTCTGTTCTTGTAACATTTGATCCGTTCTCAGAGCCGGTTGTTTGTGAAAAAGAAGGTCTTATCCGTTTCAAGGATCTTGAAGAAGGAAGAGCTCTTATCATTGAAAAGACTCAGTCTGAAACAGGTGTCGTTGAGATTTACAAAGTTGTTGATGCCCAGCATCTTTCGACCCTCATAGGAAAAGACAGAGAAGCAGATACTGCTCGCAAGGATTCAAAGAAAGCTGAGCATGGTGCTGAAGCAAGTGTTCCATGTTCACCTACAATTGAAATTCTTGATGCAGATGACAACGTAATTGCTTCTTATAGAATTCCTGCTTCATCTATTATTAAAGTCAGAGATGACGGAAGTATTGCAGAATGCGGACAGGTTCTTGCAGAGCGTCCAAAGGCAGGAACAAAGTCTCAGGATATTACAGGTGGTCTTCCACGTGTCGGAGAACTTTTCGAGGCTTCAAAACCAAAGAACCCTGCTGTTCTTGCAAAGGTCAGCGGAGTTGTTGAATTCG
This sequence comes from Sphaerochaetaceae bacterium, assembly GCA_045616225.1. Lineage (GTDB taxonomy): Bacteria > Spirochaetota > Spirochaetia > Sphaerochaetales > Sphaerochaetaceae > JAZLGI01. The sequence goes on along the minus strand of JAZLGI010000116.1, from coordinate 2,547 downwards.
GTTCTGTTGAAAAAACAAAACAGATTATCAATATCAGAGACCAATTTGGAAAGCTTCATGAGCATAAGATTGAACTTGTCAAGAACATCATTGTCCGTGACGGAGATGAAGTTGAGGCTGCTGAACCTCTTACAGATGGTAATGTAAACCTTCATGACATTCTTGAAATCTGCGGAGAACACAGTCTTCAGCAGTTCCTTCTTGAAGAAGTTCAGGCTGTTTACAGACAGCAGGGTGTTGATATTAACGATAAACACCTTGGTATTATTGTAAGACAGATGCTCAGAAAGGTACGTGTTATCCGTGTAGGAGATACAGACTTCATCATTGGACAGGAAGTAGACAAGGCTCGTTTCCAGGAAGAGAATGCAAAGACAATTGCTGAAGGCGGACAGCCTGCAACTGCAATGCCTCTCCTTCAGGGAATTAAGCAGGCATCACTTTCAATTGGATCATTCATAAGTGCTGCTTCATTCTTGGAGACAACAAAAGTTCTTACAAATGCTGCTATAGTTGGAAGCAGAGATGAACTTCAGGGTCTTAAAGAGAATGTCATTATTGGACATCTCATTCCTGCAGGAACAGGTATGAAGTGTTATCGTGATATTAAGCTTCCGGAAGAAAGCGATCTTACTCTTGGAGAACGTGTTGCAGCAGTTAAGGATGCAAGACAGAAAGAGATGGAAGATTTTGAAGACATCATGGATGCAGAAGAAATTGATGACAGCTTTGCAGATGAAACAGGAGATGATGCTTCATCTGAAGACGAAGACTGATATTAAATTTTAAAGTCAAGGGCTCAGGCCCTTGACTAATATTGTTTAAAAGTGCGATAAATAACACCGCACGTTAAATTTAGCAATAACGGAGTTTCCGTTTTATATTTTGCGTATGCAGCAGTTGAATTGCGTCCTTTTGGAAAGAGCGTTGCGCTGTTTACGAAGAGGAGGGTAGCAATAAATGCCTACCATTAACCAGTTAATCAGAAAGGGCAGAACAACACCAAAGACCAAGACAAAGTCTCCGGCTCTTGAAAGTTGCCCACAGAAACGTGGCGTTTGCACAAAGGTTATGACAGTAACTCCTAAGAAGCCTAACTCAGCTCTTAGAAAAGTAGCCCGTGTACGTCTCTCAAACGGTATTGAAGTAACAGCTTACATTCCTGGTATTGGACATAACCTTCAGGAACACTCAGTTGTTCTCATCCGTGGTGGAAGAGTTAAGGACCTTCCTGGTGTTCGTTACCATATCATTCGTGGTACAAAGGATACTCAGGGTGTTACAGACAGAAAGAGAAGCCGCTCCAAGTACGGTACAAAGAAGCCAAAGGCTTGATAGGGAGGTCTCAATATGTCAAGAAGAACAAACGCACCTGTCAGAGAAGTACTCCCTGATTCAGTTTACAACAGCATTGTTGTTGAGAAGTTTATTAACCGCATGATGCTTGATGGAAAGAAATCTGTTTCTACAAAGATTCTTTATGATGCAATGAAAATCATGGGCGAGAAAGCAGGAGAGGCACCTCTTGATGTTTTCACAAAGGCTCTTGATAACGTCAAACCGGTTATTGAAGTAAAGTCAAAGCGCGTTGGCGGAGCTACTTATCAGGTTCCTACTGAAATTCGTGAGCCAAGACGTGAAGCTCTTGCAATGCGTTGGATTATTGCAGCAGCCAGAGGCCGCAGCGGTAAGTCAATGAGTGAAAAACTTGCAGCAGAGATGTTGGATGCATTTGCAAATACAGGTACAGCTTTCAAGAAGAAGGAAGATATGCACCGTATGGCAGAAGCAAACAAGGCTTTCAGCCACATTCGTTTCTGATTTGCATAATTTCTGTTATGAATGTAATTTATCCCGAGTTTTTCTCGGGATATTTTTTTTATTTTTATGTTGACACTTTTGAGACTTTGTTCTATTGTGAGCAAGGTGTCTCGCCTTTGGCATTCCCTAAAAGTGTCTTAAGAGTGAGATTCTAGAGCCAAACCAATCATTTTAGGGGTGATAAGGTGGTTCCAGAAACACGGTTTTTTTAATTGTGCTATGTCGGCTTCTTCGACGGAAGATTCACGACCGCTGGATTCCTTCTTTTAAACTGCTTATATGTTCTAGGTTTGTCTCAGTGGATAGTTGGTAAAGGCTTTGTGCCTTTAGAGCACATTCATTTATTTTTTTTGGATTTGTGACAAAAGGTCACAAGGAGGACATGATGGCTAAAGAGAAGTTTGAAAGAACCAAGCCACACGTAAACGTTGGTACTATCGGTCACGTTGACCATGGTAAAACAACTCTTACAGCTGCAATCACAATGCATTGCGCTAAGAAGTTCGGAGATAAGCTCCTGAACTATGATGAAATTGATAACGCTCCAGAAGAAAAAGCTAGAGGTATCACAATCAACACAAGACACGTTGAGTATCAGTCAGACAACAGACACTATGCTCACGTTGACTGCCCGGGCCACGCAGACTACATCAAGAACATGATTACAGGTGCTGCACAGATGGATGGTGCTGTTCTCGTAGTAGCAGCTTCTGACGGTGTTATGGC
>JAZLGI010000115.1:0-6577 GCA_045616225.1 Sphaerochaetaceae bacterium | reverse complement strand
TCAGGTAACAGGTGCAGAAGTAAATATTGACGATACAGGAGTTGTAACAATTTACGGTAAAAATACTGCAAGTGCTCAGGCTGCACTTAATATGGTTAAGAGTATCATTGAAGAACCGGAAGTTGGAAAAATCTATCAAGGAACAGTAAAACGTCTTATGGACTTTGGTGCCTTTGTAGAAATACTTCCTGGAAAAGAAGGACTTTGCCACATTTCAAAACTTGCAAGAACAAGAGTAGAAAATGTAAGTGATGTACTTTCTGTAGGTCAGGTAATTCCTGTAAAACTTATTGAAATAGACAGAACCGGTGGCAGACTTTCTCTTTCTTACATAGATGCAATTGATCCTGATGGAGAAACAAAAGCTCCTGAAAAATCAGAAAAAAAACCTCGTTTTGAACATAAAAGAGGTGAACACAGACCTTTTAGAAAGGAAGATAAGGAACCAAAAGAGTAATGGAAAAGATTAACATTAAGATTAATCTTAAAGACGGTGCAAAGATGCCCGTTTACAGCTCTTCACAGGCAGCAGGCGCAGATATCTGCGCCTGTCTTGCTCAAAATGAAATGGTAATTTCACCAAATAAGTGGGCAGTTGTTCCTACAGGTATTTCCATTCAATTACCGGAAGGCTATGAAGCACAGGTAAGACCCAGAAGCGGTTTAGCTGCTAAATTTGGCATTACAGTTCTTAACAGTCCGGGAACTGTTGACAGTGACTACAGAGGTGAAGTTGGCGTTATATTAATTAATCATTCTGACAAAGATTTTGTTATTCATAATGGTGACAGAATTGCTCAAATGGTTATTGCAAAGCACTGTACTGCAGATTTTGAAGCTGTTTTTTCTTTGGATAATACTCAAAGAGGTGAAGGTGGTTTTGGTTCTACCGGAATTAAAGGATGAGAAATAAAAAAAGAAGTTTCAGATTAGTTTACTCATATATAGGACGTGAATATGTCCTCTCTTTTTTAGTAGCATTTGCATTCTTCTTTTTTATTTTCTTTGTTAACCAAATTCTTGTTCTTGCTCAGAAAATCATCATTAAAAATGTAAAAATTAAAGACATGATTCTTTTGGTTGTCCTGTCTATTCCTCAATTTCTAATGTATACAATGCCTTTCTCTTCACTTGCTTCTGCAAGTATGGTTATAGGAAATTTTTCCTCCCAGAATGAAATACTTGCAATTAGAAGTAACGGTATTCATACAAATAAGATATTTAAGCCAATTGTTCAGATTTCGCTTATTCTTTCTATTCTTACACTTTTAATTGCAGATATGATGATTCCTTATACTACAATAAAATACAGAGAATTATATTCAAAAATTCTGCAAAGTATGCCTGCTATAGAATTGTCTGATTACAGTAGTACTCAATTTGGAAAGAGGGTTATTTCCAACGGTCCTGTAGAAGATAATAAAATAGAAGATGTAATGATTTTTGATAATTCAGACAAGAAAAAATCCAAGGTAATAATTGCTGAAGAAGGGTTAATAAATATTGTTGATGTAAATCATTTTGTTTACGAGATAGAACTTAAAAATCCAAAGATTATGATTACAGATGCAACTTCTTCAGAGAGTTATCAGCTTGCAGAGGCTTCTCAGATGGATTTGTATCTTGATTTGTCTTCAAATGCTTACGGTATGTCTGCAATTACTCCGTCTCAGATGTCTATTGGAGAACTTACAGAACAGATTAAAAAGAAAATTCAAGAAGGAGCAGACGGTTCAAGTTTTTATCTTCAGTATTACAGAAGTGAGCTTCAAAAAAAGATAGCTCTTTCCATGGCTTGTACATTTCTTGTATTTCTTGCATTTCCAATATCATTTTTCAAAGTTAAAAACGGTAGACTGATAGGCTTTGGCTTAAGTATGTTCATTGCCTGTCTTTATTGGTTCTTCCTTTATTACATGCATCTTACTGCTGTAAGTGTAACTATTCATCCTGCATTTTTGATGTGGTTGCCTGATGCTGTAGTATTTTTGACAGGTTTAATACTTTTGGGGAGGCTTAATAAATGAAAATTTTAACACGCCATACCCTATGGGAAATTACAAAGGTTACTTTTGTTACTTCGCTTTTGGGCGGTTTTATGTTAATGGGTATAGATTTATTTACTCATTTGGATACTTACACAGGATACGGAGTTGCAGGAAGGGACATAATGAGGCTTACTTTTCTTTATTTTCCTGAAGCTTTTTTAATGGCAATGGGACCTTCAAGCTTGTTTGCTTCGACTTATTATCTTTCTATGCTTCATGCTAATAATGAGATAATATGTATCCTCAACAGCGGTGTTAATTTCTCAAAACTTGTAAGACCTATAATTGTTTTGGCACTTAGTTTTGGTTTGTTTTATTTTGTTTTTAATGAATCGGTTGCAATTAAGTGTTCTGCGACAAAAGAAGCGCAATATAAAATTGTTACCGGAGATGCTGCAGGAAAGCTTGATAACTCAGATATAGCTCTTAGTGATATGTTTGAAGGTTATATGGTATATGCATCTCAATATGTAGATTCTGAACATTCTGTTTACAATGTATCTTTTATAAAAAGAAACAATGAAGATATAGAAAGAATAGATGCCGTTAAAGCTTCTTATGATTCTTCAGATAAGATTTGGCTTTTTGAAGATTGTACAGTTCATAAATCCAACAACAATGATGTTATCACTTATACAGAGCCTTATATAGAAGTTCCTGAACTTAGGCTTGAACCGGAATTGTTCAGAAATTTATCTTCTGAGATTGGTACCATGACTCTTGATTTGGCAAGAAGTTATGTTCAGAGAATGAAAGTTCTTAATCCTGAAGAATATGCTTCTATTGGAACAGATTATTACAAGAGAGTATTAAGTTTTTTAACTCCAATTGTTTTAATGTTAATTTCAATTAGCATGAATTATCGTTTTAAAAAGAATATTTTGTTTTTCTCAATTCTTTGTTCTGTATGTGTTGCAGTTGTTTATTATGTAATTCAGATAATGACAATAATGTTTGCAGACCAAGGAATAATTCATCCTTCTATGGGTATGTTAATTCCTTTCATAGTAATAATTATCTTGTCTTTTGCCCAAAGACTTATCATGGAGAAGGATTAAATGGAAAAGATTTTTACACTTCATCATGCCGATACCAAAACAAAAGCCAGAACAGGAGAGATTTCTCTTGGTCACGGTGTTGTTCAGACTCCTGCTTTCATGCCTGTTGGTACAAACGGTACTGTTAAGGGAATTTACCATAGCAAAGTAAGAGAAATAGGGTACAACCTTATTCTTGGAAATACATACCATCTTTATTTAAGACCGGGTACAGAAGTTTTGAAAACATTTGACGGTCTTCATAAGTTTTCAAATTGGGATGCTAACTTTCTCACAGACAGCGGTGGTTTTCAGGTTTTTTCTTTGAGTAAACTCAGAAAAATTTATGATGAAGGAATTAAATTTCAAAGTCATATAGACGGTTCCAGGCATGAGTTTACACCTGAAAAAGTTGTTGATATTCAGCAGGTAATAGGAAGTGACATAGCCATGATGCTTGATATTTGCAGTGAACCTGGTATCTCATGGAAAAAGACAAAAAATGCAATGGATATTACCCACGCTTGGGCAGAAAGAGCAATAATTCACAGAGACAACCTTTTGGAAACAACAGGTAGGGCTTTTCGTGGAAAGCTTTTTGGAATAGTACAAGGTGGTTTCTATGAAGATTTAAGAGAAATAAGTGCAAAAACAATAAGTGACATGGACTTTCCCGGAATTGCAATTGGAGGTCTTTCTGTAGGAGAAGATAAGGATACTTACAAGCATTTTCTTGCACATACAGCATCCTTTATTACAGAAGAAAAACCAAGATATGTGATGGGTATTGGTACTCCTGATTATATTCTTGAAGCTGTAGAAAACGGAATAGATTTATTTGACTGCGTTCTTGCAACAAGAGCTGCAAGACATGGTTCTGTCTTTACAGATTACGGAATGTTAACTTTATCAAGAAGTTTTAATGAATTTGACCACAGACCAATTCAAGAAGGTTGTACATGTGATGCTTGTACTCATTACAGCAGATCATATTTAAGACACATGTTTAAATGTGATGAAATGTTTGGGTCTATGCTTGCAACAGAACATAACCTTACTTATTTGTACAACCTTATGCTTAAGGTAAGACAGGCTATTAACGAAGATAGATTTGCGTCATTTAAAGAAGACTATCTCAAACGTTTCTATGCAAACGGCGGTCTCTGCAAAATTTAATTAGTAGCAACTTTGGTTTTTATTTTTGGAGACTTAGTTTCACTCTTTTTCAAGATTTTTGAACAAAAAAGCTGTTAAACAAAAGTTGGTTAAATAAATTCAGAAAGTTTAAGGCAATTTTTAATTTCAAAAAGAGTAAAAGGTCTCAGCTTTAATGGCATGAGATCTTTAATTTTATACCATTTGAGATATGAAAACTCATCAGGAACAGCATTATTGAAATCTTCTGAATCTTTTACATAAAAGAAGAAACTTCTCCAAGAGAAAAGGAAAAACTTTATTTGTTTTTCACCAAGTAGTTTTGCTTTATTATTCTTGATAAGAAATAAAGGATTTATATTAGTTTCTTCATTACATTCACGGACTGCACAATCAAAATCTGATTTGTCTTTTATCTTGTCAAATCCGCCACCTGGAACAGCTAAAAATGAAAGGAAAGGGCGCTTTGAACGTTCACCCAGAAAAACAAAATATTCATTGTTTTCCTTTTTAATGAAAACGCAACCGGCGCCCCTGTATGGAATTCTCATACTTTACTCTTATTCAAAATCTGCAACTTCAATAGAAGAAACAGTAAAGTCATAGTTTGTTCCGTTAATCTCAAACTTTTTGCTCTGACCTTTCTGTAAGTTGTACAAAGCCTTACCCATTGGAGCTTGGAAATTAAGTATGTTCTTATCCGGATCTGATTCCCATGGTCCCATAATGGTGTAAACAACATCTTCTTTCTTGATATTGTCATGAAGCTTTACAACAGTTCCAAAACCAATTGAATTTGTTTTTACTTCTTCCTTTGAAACAGTTTTTGCTTTATCAAGTTGTTCTGTTAGAGTTGCAAAACGTGCATTTAGCTCTTTTCTCTTGTCTTTTGCATACTGGTATTCGCTGTTTTCTCTTAAATCTCCAAGAGCTTTTGCTTCTCCAATATCTTTACTGTTTGCAGGAAGTTCTACATCTCTGAGATAAATGAATTCTTCATGTTTTTTCTGAAGCATTGTTTTTGTACAGAGAAGATTTTTAGGGAAGTTATCAACAACTACAGGTTTTTCTTCCTTGATTACAATAGATTCTCCAAAATCAAAGTTTGATTTTATGAATGATTCTGTTTTTTTCTTATCTTCATCAAACATTGTAGTTTCAAGACTTGAGACAAGACTGTAAATACTTCTGATTCCAGTTTCATCTGACTTTTTCATGATTCTGTAAATATCTTCATTTTTAAAGACAATTTCAGAAAGTTTGTTTGCAACAATCTTAATGTCTGAAGATTTTTCACTGCTTGCTACAATTCTTGTAAGATATGAAAGAAGAACAAGCTTTGCAGTAAGAAGTTCTTTCTCTGAGAAACCTGCTTTCTGCCATTCTTTTGCAGTTGCATTCTTTGCAAGCCAAATGAAAAGTTCCGGATTTAGTCTGTTTTCTGCAACAGAGTCAGAAAGAAGCTTTATAAATCTCTTTTTATCAGGACCGCTCTTGATTGCTTCTGTAATGTAAGTTGAATTCCAAACATAAAGCAGTTCTGCCAAAGTTTCCTGCCAATTTGGAGAGTAGGCAATTACATTATCTACAAAAAGTTTCCTGAGTTCTGATTCTTTAACTGATGCAAAACAATTTTTTACATTCTCTATGTCATTGAAATCACCAAAGTAGTCAGAGAAACTCTTATTGATGTTAATGAAATTAATGTTTTTCTGATTTTTAAGATTGTCCAATAAGAGATAAGCATAACAAGATTCTTTGTCTTTACTGTTAGACTTATTTTCAAAGAAACCAATCATGCTTTGGAATTCATCACTTGTGAGGTCTGAGTCATCACTTGCCATAAAATCTCTTAAAACAGAAAGTTTCTTCTCAAAATCCTGTTCTCCTCTGAATAACTGATATTGTTTTTCTTCGGTTGTAATAGGAGTGGTTCTAAGGATACAAATTTCTTTTGAACCATCTTTTGTAATTGTAAAGTAAGGATCGTCTTTAAAGATTTCTTTTGCTTCTTTAACCCAGCTGTTAAGTTGTGATTCTGTGAGAATTGCCTTTAAGCCAGGATTGTTGGCTTTTTCTTTTGCTGAAGGGCAAAGTTCTGTTTTGATTCTGTCAAAAGACATTTTGTTGTCGTAAGAAGAAAGAATAGTTGTTAATCCCCATCTGACATCTTTAATGAATTTTTCTGCAAGTTTATCCTGAGGTGCGCAGACTTTAAGAACAGAGATATCTGTCTTAGGAACAACTTTAAGACTCTTGAATGCCATTGAAAGACTCATCTTTCTTGCACCGCCTTTTACAAAAACAATCTGCATTGAGTCTTTTTCTATTAATTTG
>JAZLGI010000114.1:0-11252 GCA_045616225.1 Sphaerochaetaceae bacterium | reverse complement strand
TGGTGCAATGTGTATGTCTTTTTCCGGAAAGTGCTATCTTTCTTCGCATATGACAGGAAGAAGTGCAAATCAGGGGGATTGTGCCCATGTTTGCAGATGGAATTTCAGATTGGCAGAAAGAAAAGGGGACAGTTTTGATCCTATAGAAGGTGAAGAATTCTGTTCTTTGTTGTCTTCAAAAGACCTTTGTATGATTGACCATCTGAAAGATCTTCAGGAGGCAGGTGTAGATTCACTTAAAATAGAAGGCAGGATGAAAAGCACATACTATGTGGCTATTACTACAAGGGCTTACAGAAAGGCCATAGATAATCTTTATGATTCTTCAATTGATTATCTGCCGTTCAGAGATGATGTGTTTAATGTAAGCCATAGAGAATTTTCTACCGGTTTTTTCTATGATGACAGATTTCAGAAACCAAAAAATATAGTCTTATCTGACGACATAAATACTGCTACACAAATAGGATATGTAAGAGATTACTCATTCCTTGGGACAATAAGAAATGAAGTTAAACCGGGAATTTGGAGTGTAGATATTAAAAATCAGATAAGAACAGGGGAGACCTTGCAATATATTGGGCCTGATGTTCTTTTTTTGGAAGATAATTCAGTCCAGGTTCTTGATATGGATTTTAATTCTGTACAGCATATAGACCACTGTAATGACGGTTTTATAAAGACCAATCTTCCCGTTAAAACAGGCTATATTATAAGAAAGGAAAACTCTGTAACCACTGATAAATTATTACAATAACGCAGTCCTGAATTGCCTTGTATAATTGGTATATAATTCAAATAATACTCTTTCTGGTTTTTTTGTTTGAAGATAACAAAAAAAAATGCTAGCATCTTAATAAATTGAATAATCATGTAAGGAGAATAAACATGAAAAAATTAACAGTAGTATTGACTGTTTTACTTCTCTGTATGACTCTTTTTGTTTCCTGTGGAAAGAAAGAATCTACAACTGCAACAACTGAACCTGTTGCTGAAGTAAAAACTGCCGGAACAGCTACAGCTGCCGGAAACGTTAAATCTGCAGAAGTTGCAGCAGATGTCAAATACAAGGACACTGTCATCATAGGTGTTGCAAATGACATTACAACACTTGATCCTCAGGGGTCAAATACAGATGCTAACATGATGGCTTTCTATCTTACACATGAAAGACTTGTTAACGTTGACCCTGATACAAATGAAGTTATCGCAGGACTTGCAAAGAGCTGGACAGTCTCAGAAGATGGATGCACTTATGTGTTTGAACTCCCAGCAAACGCAACATTTACAAATGGTACAAAGCTTACAGCTGAAGACGTAAAGTACACATACGACAAGGCAAAGAGTTCATCATTTGCTTCTCAGAAAGTTGCAGACGTCAAGGAAGTCACAGTCATTGATGATACACACGTACAGGTAGTTCTTTCCAAGGCAAACCAGGACTGGATTACACTCATGGCACACGGCGGTATGTCAATTATGTCAAAGGCAGCTTGCGAAGCAGATCCTGTCAAAGGACCTTACATTGGATCCGGTATGTTTGCTCTTGAAGAATGGAAACCTGGCGACTTTGTTTCTTTCGTAAGAAATGACAATTACAGAGACGGCGCAGCTCCTACAAGAAAGATTATCTTTAAGCTCTTCAAAGAAGCTTCAACAAGACTTATTGCTCTCCAGACAGGCGAAATTGATGTTTGTATAGATCCTTCAACAACAGACTTGGAAAGAATTAAGGCAGATAACAAGCTTGAGCTTATTCAGACTCCTGACGTAGTTCTCCTTTACATCCCAATGCAGATGGAGAAGCCGGGTCTTAACAATGTTCACGTAAGAAGAGCTCTTGCATATTGTGCAGATAAGGAAGCAATGGTTATTGGCGGTAAGGACGGTCTCGGAACAGTACATAACAACTATATTAACCGTGGACAGTTTGGTCTTAATCCTAACATTCATGTGTATGAATTCAATATTGAGAAAGCAAAAGAAGAGCTTGCACTTTCTGGTTACAAGCCAGGCGAGCTTACTTTCAAGATTATGGTTGATAAAGAATTCAAGAAGACAATGGCTTTGATTTTCCAGGATGCATGTCGTCAGGCAGGTATCAACATTGTTCTTGATGAAAGAGAAACAGCTTCTCTCAAGGGTTCTCTCAATGATGCTGCTCTTGATTATGAAATGTGTATCTATCAGTTTACAGATGACCTCGGAACAGACTACACTCTCAGAAACCAGTGCGGTTCTACAGCCCAGGCAGACGGAACTCTCAAAAAGAATGGTTCTAACAGACCTAACATGAAAGATGCAAAATTCAATGAAATGATTGATAAGGCTCTTGTTGAAACAAATCCTGAGACAAGAAAGCAGATGTACTATGAAGCAGAGAACTATCTTGACGAAGTATGTCCTCTTATTCCAATTTGCACATCTTACATCAATATTGGCGTAAAGAAGGGTCTTGCAGGAGCAGTCTGGAAGCCAGATGCAAAGCATGACTACAGATTTATTGCAGTACCGGAGAATTAATTAACGGTTTTATTAAATCCTCATACACCACAGAGCATCTAGGTGCTCTGTGGCTTTAATAAGGAGCTTTTATGTATCGCTATATTATTAAGCGACTTATAATGCTTATTCCTGTTCTTTTGGGAGTAGCATTTGTCATTTTTGCCATCATGAATGTGGCAGAGGGCGACCCTGTCTATCAGGTCGCAGGTCCTGATGCAACGGAGGAACAACTTGAAGCTCTTCGTGAAGAAATGGGCTTGAACGGTTCTTTGTTGCAAAGATACTTCAGATATATTGCAAATCTTCTACGGGGAGATCTCGGAACATCATATATAAGTAAGATGGATGTTATGAAATTGTATTTTCAGCGTTTGCCAAATACCTTACGTCTTGCATCCATTGCCATGATTGTTGCTGTTTTAATATCTGTTCCGCTAGGAATAGTTGCTGCAGTCAATCAAAACTCTTGGAAAGATACCATAGCCATGGTTTTGGCTTTATTAGGATTGTCTATGCCAAACTTCTGGTTAGGACTTTTGCTTATTATTTTGTTTTCTCTCAAACTTGGTTGGTTTCCATCCGGTGGTTCAGAAGGCATAATAAGCGTTGTTCTTCCTGCTGTAACTGTAGGTGTAGGTTTAGCAGCTCTTTTGACCAGAACAACACGTTCTTCTATGCTTGATGTCCTCAGACAGGATTACCTCAGAACAGCCAGAGCAAAAGGTGTTTCAGAAAATAAAGTTGTTATGCATCATGCACTTAGAAATGCTCTTATTCCTATTATCACCATTTTTGGCGTCCAGTTCTCCAATGTTTTAGGCGGTTCTGTTCTTGCAGAGACAGTATTTGCATGGCCTGGAGTAGGAAGACTTGTTGTTGATGCAATTGACCAACGTGATATTCCTACGGTTACCGGAGCACTTGTTATGACAACTATGCTTGTTACAGTAGTAAACTTGTTGGTTGATATTATTTATGCGTATGTTGATCCTCGTATCAAGGCACAGTACACAAAGTAAGGAGGAACAAAATGGCTGAAGAAAAAAATGTCAGAGCTTCCAAGCTTTACAAAAAGAGAAGTACTCTTGGTATGGCATGGAGACAGCTCAGAAGAAATAAAGGTGCTCTTATTGGTCTTGGCTTGCTCGTTTTAATCATAGTAGGCGCTTTGATGGCTCCAATTATCTATGATTACGAAAAAGACGTTATTGGCATGAATGTCAGGGAAAGAATGCAAAGCCCTTCTGCCAAACATCTTTGCGGAACAGATGAACTGGGAAGAGATATATTTGCAAGAATTGTTTATGGTGCAAGATATTCCCTTGCAGTAGGTGTTGTTGCTGTAATTATAGCTTTGCTTGTAGGTGTTATTCTTGGTTCTGCTGCAGGCTATATAGGTGGAGTTTTTGAGAATGTTGTCATGAGAATATGTGACATCTTTTCATCTATTCCGTCTGTTCTCATGGCAATTGCCGTTGTTTCTGCTTTGGGAAAGAGTACCTTAAATCTCATGATTGCAGTTGGTATTGCAAGTACAGCACCGTTTGTACGTGTTGCAAGAGCTGCAGTTCTTGTTGTCAGAGGCGAAGAATATGTAGAAGCTGCAAGAGCAATTGGTCAGCCAGACTGGAAAATTGTTCTTATCCACATTATTCCAAACTGTCTTTCACAGATTATTGTTCAGGCAACGCTTCGTGTTGGTTCTGCAATTATTTCTGCTGCACAGCTTTCATTCCTTGGTCTTGGAGTTCCTGCTCCTGCACCGGAATGGGGAAGTATGCTTTCTGCAGGAAGACTCTATATCAGAGATTACAGTTACATGACCTTATTCCCTGGTATTGCAATTATGATTACAGTTCTTTGTCTTAACCTCCTTGGTGATGGTCTGAGAGATGCACTTGATCCAAAGCTTAAGAGATAAGGAGATTATAATGGCACAGGAAAAAGATATTCTAAACATTGAAGACCTCTATGTTCGCTTTGAGACAGAAGACGGAATTGTTTATGCTGTAAACGGCATTAATCTTAAACTTGGATACAAGAAAACATTGGGACTTGTAGGAGAAACCGGTGCCGGTAAGACTACCACAGCTCTAGCAATGTTGAGACTTGTTCCGGATCCGCCTGGAGTAGTTGAATGTAAGCGTCTTGAAATAGACGGCAGAGATGTACGTGACATCTCAATAGATGACTTGGAGCAGGTCAGAGGAAAAGATATTTCCATGATTTTCCAGGATCCAATGACTGCTTTGAACCCTGTTTTTACAGTTGGTGAACAGATTGCAGAGTCTATTGAAATTCATGAACATCTATCAAAAGAAGAGGCTATGAAAAAGGCCGGGGATATGCTTGAGCTTGTTGGAATTCCACGTCAGAGAGCTAATGAGTATCCTCACCAGTTTTCAGGTGGAATGAAGCAACGTGTTGTTATAGCAATTGCGCTTGCCTGTAACCCAAAACTTTTGATTGCAGATGAACCTACAACTGCACTTGATGTTACTATTCAAGCTCAGGTTCTTGAGCTTATGGCAGAACTTAAGGAAAAGTACAACACTTCTATGATTATGATTACCCATGACCTTGGAATTGTTGCAGAAGTCTGTGATGACGTTGCTGTTATGTATGCAGGTAGAATTGTTGAGCAGGGTTCTCTTGAAGAAGTTTTTGGTTCTACAAAACATCCTTATACAGAAGGTTTGTTCAACTCACTTCCTAATATCAAGAACAGACAGGCAAAACTTAAACCTATTCATGGTCTTATGCCGGATCCTACAGATATTCCAAAGGGATGTCCTTTTGCACCAAGATGTAATTACGCAACCGAAGCTTGTAAACAAGCAATCCCTGAACTTAAGAACATGGGAGGAACACACTTTGTAGCATGTTCTGCCTATGACCATAATCCTGAGTTCAAAATCGAAAGGAGCAAGAAAAATGGCTGATAATATACTTGAAGTAAAGAATCTGAAAAAGTATTTTAAGACCTCCCGTGGAATGCTCCATGCTGTTGATGATATCAATTTTACAATTGAAAGAGGAAAAACTCTGGGTCTCGTAGGAGAATCCGGTTGTGGAAAATCAACAACGGGAAGAGTTATTTTGAGACTTATTGAGCCTACAAGCGGTGAAGTTATTTTTGAGGGTAAAGACGTAACAAAACTCACTTCAAAAGAGATGCGTCATATGAGAAAGGATATGCAGATTATTTTCCAAGATCCATTCTCATCTCTTGATCCTAAAAAGACCGTCAGCCAGATTATTGCAGAACCTATTAAAGAGAACCGCATTCTCACCAATAAACATGACATAGAGAACAGAGTTCTTGAACTGATGGATACTGTTGGTCTTGCAGAACGTTATATCAATACATATCCGCATGAATTAGATGGTGGAAGAAGACAGAGAATTGGTATTGCCCGTGCTCTTGCAATGGAACCAAAGCTTATCATTTGTGATGAGCCGGTTTCTGCTCTTGATGTTAGTATTCAGGCTCAGATTCTGAATTTGCTCAAAGAATTGCAGGAAAAACTTGGACTTACCTACATTTTCATTACACATGACCTTTCTGTTGTAAACCATTTCTCAGATGACATAGCTGTAATGTATCTTGGTCAGATTGTTGAAAAAGCACCTGCAGAAGAGTTGTTTGAGCATCCTATTCATCCGTATACTCAGGCTCTTTTGTCTGCTATTCCTATCCCGGAACTTGGACATAACAGAGAACGCGTAAAACTTAAGGGTGAGATTACAAGCCCAATTGAACCTCCTGCAGAATGTCGTTTTGCAAAGCGTTGTTTACATTGTAACGACGAAATTTGTAAGACTGCTGTTCCTAAGCTTGTTGAAGTTTCTCCAAACCACTTTGTGGCTTGTCCTCTTAAGCTAAAGGAACTTGGTTTTAATTAAATTGTTTTGAGCTTTGCTTTTTTATCGGTTTTAATTCAAGGCTGTAACAAGGTCAGATTAATGGCTTGGTTGCAGCCTAATCTTTTGCTTTGTATTTATTTTTGTTAGGATTAGTGTATGTTTTACCAGGTTACAAGACATTCAGATGAAGAAATAACGGCTTTTCTTCAGACAAAAGCAGAGCAGGGACTTTCTTTAAAGAAAGTTTCCGGGAACAATTTTTTGTTTGAAAAGAAACCTTATGATGGAAGACAGGTCTGCGCTTTGACCTTATATGCTCACGGACATGATACATCTACAGAACTCCAGGTAAGAGAAGAGCTTGTTTTTCTGAGAAAACAGGGTTGGGATTCTGTTTGTGTAGGAAAGCAGGAGACTCTTAATGATTCCAGACGTCATGTATATTTAATAGAGGAGATAAAAGGTTCTGAGATTCCAAAGGCAGATAACAGAAGTGAAACCAGGGCTTTAATCAGAGGTAAATTTAAGACAATTTCAAATTTACTTATGACATTGCTCTTTGTTTCTGTTGCTGTTTTTATGCTTAGAGGAAGTCTCATTAATATAGTATCCAGTAATGCGTACATAGTCTTTACTTGTTTTATGCTTCTGTTTCTTGCTTTTCTTACAGTTTTATGTACAGGGGCATTTCTTCAAAAGTTTTTCAAACTCTTCAAAAAAGAATTGCTTGATGTTTCAACCTTGCTTGTTTTTGTTTTCTTGATTCTTTTTGCTGCATTTCTGTTTTTTGATGACCTTCTTACAGACAAGGGTGTCTCAGAGCGTATAAAAATAGGGGCATCTTCATACAGACTCTATTCAGATGAAATACCTGTTAGTTTGGAAGATTTAGGAGCTGATACTTCAGGATCTTACAGAACTTCAAGAAAAACCGAATCTTCTTCATTCTTGGCTTCTTATTTATATTGTTTTGATGAGAGTTTTGGAATTCTTGAAGGTGAATCTGTTTATGATGAATCTACATCAGAAGATGTAAGTTTTGTCAGGTATCAACTATTTGTATCTGAGAATGAGGCTCTTAGAAATATTGTTGTAAATCAGCTTTTGAAAGGAACTGCAAAGTATTCTAAATCTCTTTGTAATGCTTCAGAATGTGATTATGCCTTTGAGACTTCTGACTCTTTCTTATTGGGAAAGGGTAACGCTGTTATCTTTGTAAAATGCGGATTTGAACTCACTGAAGCCGGTTTGAAAAAGCTTGGTCAACTTCTATAACAAATAATTTGACCTGATTTATTAAGTAGCGTAAAGTTACAGTTAGGAGAAAATATGAGACGTATTACTTTATTATTAGCAGTTCTTTTTGTCTGTTTTGCATTTTCAAGTTGTGCCACAATTCTCAGTTCTGACACAGAAACAGTAGCCTTTGTTACAGATCCAAAAGGTGCAACTGTATCCATAGACGGTATAAACCTTGGAGTGACTCCTGTTGCTTTGAATTTAAGCACAGAATCTCCTCATATTGTCCAGATAGAGAAAGATGGATACAATCCTGTAACTGTTCAGTTGGAAAAGAAGATTAAATGGGGATGGCAAATTCTTGATTTGGTAACAACCGGATTTATAGGAAATGCTGTTGACCTTGTAACAGGTTATGGTTACTCTTTGGAGCCAAATCAGGTTTCATTAAAACTTGTTCCAAAAAATTAAATCTTTACATGACAACTCTTTTTAAAAACTCAAAGGTATTACTCTCTGATAAAGATTCGTTTAAAGTCCTTGAAAATGCCTATCTTGGTATAGACGAAGAGAAGATTGATTACATTGGTTTAACAAAACCTGTCAAACAATATGATGTAGAAAAGGACATGTACAACAAGCTTCTCATGCCGGGGCTTGTTAACAGCCATACTCATTCTGCAATGAATTTGTTAAAAGGAATTGGCAGTGATCTTCCTCTAAATAAGTGGCTTGAAACGGTTTGGACAGTAGAAGACAAAATGAGGGATGAAGACCATCTTGTTGGAATGGAAATGGCTGTTTTGGAAATGCTTGCCGGCGGAACAACTTCCTTCAATGATATGTATATGAGTCCGTTCTTTACTTATACTTGTATTGGAGAGAGCGGAATCAAGGCCAACCTTACCAGAGTAATCATGGGCGGTTCTGATGAAACTGATTACCAAAAGTTTACAAACAGAATTCAGGCACTTGAGCTTTATCATAACTGCAATGGACTTTACAATGACAGACTTCACATAGATTGGAGTGTTCATGCAGAATACACAATTGCTGAGAAAATAGCCCAATTATGGTCTGAAGAGATACAAAAACTTGGAGGACGGTTGCATATTCATCTTTCTGAAACTCAGAAAGAGCAACAGGAATGTATTTCGCGTCACGGTATTACTCCTGCAAAGTGGTTTGAGAAGCTTGGTTTGTTTAATATTCCTGCTTATGCAGCTCATTGCGTATGGGTAACAGATGAAGACATAGAAATATTAAAGTCCCACAATGTTGTGCCGGTTCATTGTCCAACCAGCAATTTAAAACTGGGAAGCGGATTTGCACCAATTCCAAAAATGATAGAGAAGGGCCTGACTGTAGCTTTGGGAACAGATGGAAGTGCAAGTAATAACAATCTTAATATGTTTGAAGAAATGCATTTGGCTTCAGTTATCCATAATGGAGTTTTAAGAGATCCTTCTTTAATGCCTCCTGAACAGATTGTTAAAATGGCAACAGTAAACGGAGCCAAAACTCAAGGTAGATTTGATACAGGCTCTATTGAGGTTGGAAAGAAAGCAGATATCATAGCTATAAACTTAGATGCTCCGCACATGGTTCCGGATAATGATACTCTTTCACTTATTGTTTACAGTGCTCAGGCCAGTGACGTTTGTATGACAATGGTAGACGGCAAGATTCTCTATGAAAACGGAGAGTTCAAAACTATGGATAAGGAAAGAGTTTTCTACAATTTCAAGAAATCCTGTGAATTCCTTAGATAGCCTTATTCTTTTTGTTTATTCCAAGTATGCACCATCTCAAAAACGGTATTCTGCTGATTGTTTCATAAAAGAATGCACTGGCAGCAATACCGCTTGTGAAAACTATTGCATATTTAAATGCCGGTGCAATTGACGTTCCTCTTAAAAACAGGGCAGCAGAAGATATTCCAAGGTAATGAAATATAACTATTCCTACTTAAGTGTCAATATTGCATTTTTATAAAGACAGAGTCAGAAACTTGTTGTATCATTTCAGAGTATGAGAAAAGTCAGCTTATTATTGTTAATTGTTGTTTTGTTTTCCGCCTGTACTCTTACGGAAAGAAAAACTGTAGAATACCGTTGTCCTAATTGTGGTTCCGTTATAGAAAGCAGAATTTGTGAAATCTGTGGTTTTGATAAGCTTTGGGGTACTACTCTGTCTGTAGAAGAAGCAAAATCTTTGGCATTGGAAACACCGGAAAAAATTGCAGAAAGTATAAAAACCGCAGGAGATGCCAAACTGTTTATTGAGCAGTCAGGGCTTAAAATAGATATCCGCAGTTATGAGCCACAATACGGAGATTGGTTCTTTACAAGAACAGGTTATGAAGAGTTAATCACTAATACTTGTTGTTCAAATGCAGGCTTTGCCAATTTTGTAAGTTATGTTTTAGCCGGTGATTATAAAGAAGTTGGACAGATTAAATGGTTTGGAGTAAAGGACAATACCATTAACTATGTTTATATCGGAGGATATTATCCTTTTGATATTAATTCTTCTTACTATGATTGTTTTGAAGAGGGGCTTGATAAATTAAAGAGCTTCGGAAGTCTTTCAATAAGAGAGTCTTATTTTGATAAGTTCTTTAGAGAAAATGAGTTAATGTATTCAAGCATTAAGGACATCTTCTTAATAGTAAGTATGCCTACTAATTATCAGAAGCCATATTTTGTTCCTTATTATATAAATGGAAAAATACTTCATGTTCCTGAAAAAGAGCTTTCGGAAATATCTGAGCTTTATTGGAGATATGGAGGAGAG
Source organism: Sphaerochaetaceae bacterium (assembly GCA_045616225.1). GTDB lineage: Bacteria > Spirochaetota > Spirochaetia > Sphaerochaetales > Sphaerochaetaceae > JAZLGI01. The sequence continues at coordinate 845 of JAZLGI010000114.1, read as the reverse complement.
TCTATAAAAGAAGCAATTTTAGACAATGCCATTGCTCCTTATAATTCACGTCTTCCTGAACCGGTTAATCCTTTTCCTGGAAGAGTTAATAAGAACCACCCGCTCTATAAAAAGTAATAATGAAAAAGATTCTTGTTCATTGTTGTTGCGGTCCTTGTAGCACAAGCTCTGTGAAACGTCTCATAGATGAAGGCTGGGAACCTGTTTTATACTATGAAAACAGTAATATTTGGCCAAAACAGGAGAACGACCTGAGATATGATAACTTAAGTATTGTTGCTGAGAAGTATAAGCTTAAGTTAATCAGAGGTGAGTACAATCATGAGGCTTGGTTGTCGTTTGTGAAAGGTCTTGAGAATGAACCGGAGCATGGTAAACGCTGTACAAAATGTTTTGAGTATAACCTTGGCAGAGCTTCTCAAGTTGCCAAAGAAAATGCCATTACTCATTTTACTACAACACTTACAGTTTCCAGGTTTAAAAACAGTCTTCAGATTTTTTCTGTGGGAGAATGTTTTCCCGGTTTTGAAAAGATTGATTTTAAGAAAAAAGATGGTTTTGCAAAGAGCATACTAATGTCAAAAGAAATGGGGCTTTACCGCCAGCAGTATTGTGGATGTGAATTTTCAATAGCACTCCCAAGTTGAATTATGTACACATGTCACATTTTTCCCTTGACTTGAAACCTTTAGGTCAACAAAGTTGTAAAAGGGACGGAATTTTTAATTTTAATTACCCATAGTTTGGATAATGTTATCTAAAATTTTTGTATCCAGATGAACTTTTGAGGATTCGTAAGTAACAATTAGTCCATGACCTGGAAATATTCCGTTGTATGCATAAGT
>JAZLGI010000113.1:0-8848 GCA_045616225.1 Sphaerochaetaceae bacterium | reverse complement strand
GTACTACGCAAAGAAAAAAGCAGAAGGATTTCCCCATAGAAAAGCTATGATTGCAACTATGAACAAGATGATTAAAATCATTTTCATACTGCTTACCAGGGGAGAAAAGTTTGAGATTAAAACTGCTTAAAATCTTTTCTTTACTTTTCATTTAATAATAGTTGACTCCATATGCTTACATAATTATTTTGCGAAAAGTTTTTTTATTATACAGCGTAAGATGGCAAATAACTACTTATACCAGAAATGAAAAAACACCCTTAAATTCAACAGTTTTGAATTGTTAAGGTTTTTTGTCATTTATAAGTCAAGTCAAAAAGAGCCTAAAAGATTCCCAAGTCGTGAAGTTTACATAATGTATTGTACATGATAAAACTTATAAAAACCGTAAGAGATTATAGTAGATTGGGGAACAAATACTCAGGTAATTTAGGTTATGGATTTATTTGATAAGGCATTATGTTATGCAACTGAAAAACATAGCGGGCAAGTCAGAAAAGGTAGCAATACTCCATATATTGTTCATCCTGTAGAAGTAGCTGGCATTATTGCCACTATGTCAGACGATAAAGAACTGTTGGCCGCTGCCCTGCTACATGATACCGTAGAGGATACCGATGCTACGATTGAAGAAATCCGTGAGCTTTTTGGAAAAAGAGTATCTTTATTGGTGTTAACTGAAACAGAAAACAAACGCGAAGGGCAATCTCCGGAGGAAACCTGGGTTATCCGAAAAGAAGAGTCTTTAATAATGTTGGAAAACACTAAAGTTATCGGCGTTAAAATGCTTTGGATGGGAGATAAACTGTCCAATATGAGATCCATAGCAAACGACTTCAGGAAAGAAGGAAGCGCAATTTGGAACCATTTTCATCAAAAAGATCCTAAAATGCAGGCTTGGTATTATCTGAGTATCGCAAAATATTTATCGGTACTTCATGATTACCCTGCATATCAGGAATATGTAAGCTTGGTAAAGTCTGTATTTAAGGACTATTTGGAGAATTCAGATTATGAAATCTAAAATTGAAGATAAAGCACTGTCAATTTATTTGGAAGGAAGAATAGATTCAAGTAACAGTGCCCAGATTGCTGCCGATATTGATGAAGAACTCAAGAGATTTGAATTTGATAAACTGATCTTGAATGCAAAAGACCTGGATTACTTATCAAGTGCAGGTCTCAGAGTTATTCTTAAACTTAAAAAATCCTTTGAAAATGTTAAACTGATAAAAGCAAATCAGACCGTATATGAAATTCTTGATATGACAGGTTTCACGGAAATGATGGAAGTTGAAAGAATGTATCGGACCATTTCTGTTGATGACTGCCAAATTATCGGAATAGGGGTCAAAGGTACAGTTTACCGCTACGATGAAGAAACTGTTGTTAAGGTCTATAATAATCCTGAAAGCTTAAAAGAAATTCAAAAAGAAAGAATGCTTGCAAAGGAAGCCTTCATTTTGGGCATTCCTACGGCAATTTCTTATGACATAGCAAGAGTAGACGGTAAATTCGGATCTGTATTTGAGATGCTTGATGCAAAATCTTTTTCTCAGCTTATAGCAGAGGATCCAAACAATATTGATTACTATGTAAGTGAGTATGCAAAGCTTCTGAAGAAAATCAACTGTACTGTCATTAAACCGGACAGTATGCCCGATTACAAAAAAACGGCTTTTATCTGGATAGATACCGCAAAAGAAGTCTTACCCCGGGAAACCTATGACAAGATTTACAACATGATAAAATCAGCCCCTGACAAAGGGACAATGCTTCACTGCGACTACCATACAAACAACTTAATGTTCGTAAATGGAGAAACATTAATAATTGATATGAATACCATTTCCCATGGGAATCCAATATTTGATCTTGCAAATATTTATGTTGCACATGTCGGATTCGGAGAACTATCACCGGAATTTGTCAGTAATTACCTGGGCTATCCTTATGATGTTTCAGTTACGGTTTGGAAAAAATTCTTGCCGCAGTATTTGGAAACCACCGATGAAAACCGCATTAAGGAAGTGGAAAACAAAACAAAACTGCTTGCCTATGTTCGTATCTTGCGCCATATAATCAGAAGAAATGAACACAGTACAGAAGAAGGCAAGAAAAAACTAATCTACTTTATGGGCAAAATAACTGAACTTGCAGATAAGATAGATTCTTTTGATTTTTAAGCCTAACCTACTCTTTTCACAACCTGTAATACCTACTACTATTAAGTCATGGAAGTTATCAAACACTTGTTCATATCTCTCTTGCCAATACAGGCACTTGCAGTAGGCTTGCCTGCAATGACCACACTGGTAAGCAGCTTTATTATCGGAAATGTTCTGGGGTCTTCAGCTCTTGCCTCTATAGGATTTGCCGGTCCTTTTATGTTTGTAATATCGGGATTTTCAAGCTTAATAAGCGTAGGAGCACAAATACTGTGCGGTAAATACTTGGGAAGCGGAAACGATGATTCTCTTAAAAAGACCTTCAATACGGCATGTGTTATGTGTTTCATTTTCGGTTCACTTTTGGTTCTGTTTACATCTTTCTTTCCCTCGACACTGGCAGAATTACTGGGAACGTCAGGAGAACTGAAAGCCATGACTTCGGACTATATAAGAGGTTATAGTCTATGCTGTTTGTTTTCCGTTTTTTCAGCAACGCTGATTCCTTTCCTTCAATTGGATTGTGCAAAAATTCTGTCTACAATTTCCATAGTAACTTTGGTTGTTCTGAATATTATCTTCAATCTGCTGAATGCATTTGTATTTCATCTTGGCATGTACGGAGTAGGACTTGCATCATCAATATCAAGTGCAATATCCGTATTGATTTGTGTTCCGTATTTTGCCGGAAAAAGCAAACTGTTTTCTTTTGAAATAAAAAGTTTCTCACTTAAGGAAGTAAAAAGAATATGCCTGTTCGGAATTAACAGTGCCATTATTTTTTTATGGCTTACTTTAAGAGACAGGATGTTTGTTCCAACACTGATGAGTCTTGGCGGTACGGTTGCAATATCTGCATTCACAATTGCAAACAATATAAGTAACAGCATAGGTTGTACCATTCAGGGAGGAGTCCAAGGCACTTGCAACCTTGTTTCAAGCATTCTTGTAGGAAGTAAAGATGTTGAATCTCTCAGAAAACTACCAGGTGAAATAAGTAAAACCATTACCCCGTTTTTTGCATTGTGCTATCTTATTGTTTTTGCTCTTGCAAAACCCATTGCCCTTGCTTTCGGGGCAGAACCTGAACATATTGCACTGTATGTTCTTGCTATCAGGTACTTCAACTTTTGGTTTTTCCCCACAACTATAAGAACATTGGGTGTTACAATATACAATTCTCTCAATAAAGTCAAAACAACAGGAGTACTTAATTTCCTTGTTCTCCTGGCATATCCGGTGTCTGTTTATTTAACTGCAAAACAAACCAACAGCATCAAGCTTATGTACTTATCTGCATTCATTTCAGAACTCTTACTGGTAATAACATTATATGTTTACTATGCCGTTAGAATGAAAAGATTCCCAAAAAGAATCTCAGAGTATGTATATATCCCACGGGACTTTGCTCCTAAAAAAGAAGATTGTCTTGCTATCACAGTAAAAACAAATGAAGAAGCAGTAAAAGCTTCGGAAAAACTAATTGCCTTCTGCAGGGAAAAAGGTCTTTCTGAAAAGAAGAGTATCTATTGTGGCCTTTGCCTTGAGGAAATGGCAACAGATACAATCAACAGAGTATTTCCTAAAAGCAAAAACAAATCATGTTCAATTGATGTAAGAATCACATACGGCGAACACAGAATCTCCGTAATGTTAAGAGATGATTGTGATTACTTCAATCCAAACGAATGGCTTGAACTATATGCAAAAGATGATCCTATGAGAAGTATAGGAATCAAGATGGTAAAGCAATTGGCAGATGAAATGGACTACAAGAGCACCCTTGGTCTGAATGTTCTGAATATCAGCTTCTCTCTGCCAACCACGTAAAAACTATTATTTTAAGTTAGCCTTAAGAGTGTTGATTTCAGAACTTGTAAGACCTATTGTCTTAAGGTAGTTTTCTGCTCCCTTTTCAAGATCTGCTGTCCAAAAATCGTTTACACCGAATGCAGTTTGAAGTGTTTTGACTATGTTACTTGAAAGGATTGCATTGTACTTTTCCGTTCCTTTTTCTACACCGTAGTAGTTGTAGTATGTTGTCATATAGTCAGCTGCAACTTCTTCAGCGCTTGCCCCCATGAGACATTCAAGTAATGCACTTACAAAACCGGCTCTGTCTTTTCCCTCTGTACAGTGTACTGCGTAGATACCTTTGTTTGCTGCCATGAACTTCAGCCCCTGCGCAAGACCGCTCTGGAAATCTACGGATGAGAAATCTACACCGAGGTTAAGATAAGTAACTTTGCATGTGCTGTAATAAGAACCTTTGAATTCAGCTCTTGCCTGAGTTTCTTCCTTGCTGTCTGAAAGGTTAAGAATGACAGTAACACCGGCATCTTCAATTGCTTTATCTGCGTATGTATTTCTTCCAAGTTCTGCATTGACAGGATTGGAAGTTCTGTAAAGATTGGAAATTCCAGTAGTTGTGACTTTTCTGAAGTTGGCAAATTCTTCATCAGAAAGACTCTTGTAGTCTGCCCTGTCATTGGTTCTTACAAGATCCCTGATAAGGTATTCTGCCAAATAGCCGGCTTTTTCTTCCATTGTAAAAGTTACTTCAAGCGGAAGAGTTACGCCTTCGTTTGCCGTCCAGTAGAATGACTTGTCCGGATTTGTTGTTTTTGTGGCAATTCCGTAAGATGTTGTGAAGTCTCCCATGTTAACGGCAAGAAGAACATATCCTTCAGGAAGGGAGTCTGCTGTCTTGTTGACAACAATTGCAGCAACACCTGTGTCTACATAAGAGAAGTTCGGAACAAGCGGTAAAGACAGTTCTTGATCAAGGAAGCTGACCTTTACAATATCACCCCAGTCAAATCCTGTTTCAAAAAGATCCGTACCCTTGGCAGCGGTATAAAGATTACCGTACTTTGTTGTAAATACATTGACTGCAAGAGAAGATACTTCTGTAGAGAAAACCTCCTGCTCTTTTGCCATAAAAGCATTGGTGGTGGCACAAGATGTAAGAAGTACGAAACTCAATAACAGAACATATATGTAACGAGCAGTTCTTTTTTTCATAATTGTTGTCTCCTTTTGTGCCCTCTATTATAAATAATTTTCGATGGTGTTATAATTATTTTAATTTTAATACAAAAAACTAAAAGGCATAAAATGAAAGAACTTCGAAAATTCGCAACCGCAATACTTTTTACTTGTCTGCTGATGGTTTTGTTGTCCTCCTGCATTTCTACAGAATGTAACAAAACCTCTGAGAATCAATTCGGAATGATTACAAAGGTAGCCGATATGTTATATGAGGTTACTTTCGACGATTATCCAAATGAAATACCACCTACTACTGCATATGATCAGATGACTGGAGACATGGCTTGTTCCAGCGTGCGCAACGGAGGTTTTGTCGGACGTAACTTTGATTATTATATGAATCAATGCCCGACCTTTGTTATTCATACAACTGCAAAAAAAGGTCGCTATGCAACAATAAGTGTAGGTCGTCTGGCCAAGACTGATTCCGAAATGGTTGAGGCAGGACTTTCTCAGGAAAAGCTTGACCTTCTGCCGTGGTTTCTTCTGGATGGCATGAACGAAAAAGGTCTTGTAGTAAACTCCAACGTAGTATACAAAGCCGACTGGGGAGAAGTGCCCCACACCGGAACAAATCCAAAAGCTCCGGAACTGAATTCACTCTTTATTATCCGCCCACTGTTGGATAATTGTGCAACCGTTGACGAAGCTGTGGAGTATCTGAAGAATTTCAATATTACACCTATGGGCTCTGAAGTAATGGATTTGCATTTTATGATTTCAGACCCTGAAAAAACCTGCGTGCTTGAAATTATCAATAACGAGATGGTTGTACGTGAACAGAACATTATGACCAATTATTTTCTCAACAAAGATGAAATTCCAGAGCATCCGGACGGAATTGAAAGAATGCAGATTCTTCGGGAACACTATGATGAAGGAAATACTATGGAAGGCATGTATCACCTTATGCAGAGTGTCAAATACACAAATCTGTATTGCGCTTCCAACGGATGGTATTCGGAACTGGGTCTGACATATGAACAGCTTCAGAATATCAGTGAGCAATCCAAGTTCTATTTACAGATGATGCAGATGGAATTTGAGGCCGAGAAGGAATACATAAAGGAACACGGACTAAGGGAAAGTACCGAATGGTGGGATACAACGCATAATTCAATTTATGACATAAATAACGGGAAGCTGTGGATAACAGTCCATGAGCGCTATGAGGAAAAACCTCATGAGTTTACAATAGCCCCGAAGTAAACAATATCCTGTTTTTTTCTTAACCAGAAATACAGATAAGAGACCTACTCCGAATAAAATGCCAACTGCAATTGAAATGTGGTAGTAGACTTTTGAGACAAATGTTCTCGAGAATAGTAGTCATTAGATTTTTTCCATCAATGATAAATTACTGTGATTCCTTTTGAAGTAGCCGTTTTCTGCCTTCTGTCGTATAATCAAACAAAGCAGCTGAAAAACTTGGAGGCTTAAAGGATTATGAAAACGAAAGAAGAACTGAATGTCCTGAAAGAGGAATTTGAAGCACTGAACAAAAAGCTACATGAGCTGACGGAAGAAGAGCTGGAGCAGGTGACTGGCAGCTGCAGCGGCCTTGTCCCCGTCGACTACAGCCGGCTTGGCCTTGGGCTGCCCGGCGCTGAGGGCGGGCAACGGTAATTGAGTGAGCGCCCCGCATTGCCTTAAACGCCCGATGAATGTCGCGGGGGCGGCATTCCCGCGTATTCCGAACGGAATTTCAGACAGCTCCATAGAATGTGTATTCTGAGTGCTTCAAATGCAGTTTGAAACCCCCTGAGAAAAAGTGAAACCCCATAAAGTGCAAATTCTCAAATTGAACCCCGTTTTCTCAGATTGTATTAAAGTTGGCGTACTAAGGCATCATTAAGGGTCGGAAATAATACAATTCCGACCCTTCTTTTATTTCTTTACAGTGAAAGAATTAACTCAACAGAACAGTTCCACCAATCCAAATTGCAAATCTAAAAATGCTGCCTTTTTCAACGTTTTTGCTTTCCTTCAATATCCCCTTGCACCCCACCTTCAGAGTAATTCTCAAAAGGTTCAGGGCATTTCTCAAAAAGTATAGGGTAATTCTCAAAAGGTTTATTACTTGATTAATCAAATTTAAATAAGATGGACAAATAAGATGGATAAATAGTAAACAATATGAAGTGACCTCAGATATTTGCTGAAACGAGGATTTAGCATTACTCTGAAAAAAGAAAATTACAAAGTCTTGCATTACCGCAAGCAAAGGGAGATCACCTCATGAAAGAAATTTTAGAAACAATTGGCATTGATGTCCATAAGGATACTTATTCAATTTGTGCATTTGATTCAGAAAAGCAATGTTTTGAACATGAAATGGTTTTAAAAGCAGAAGCCAAAATGGTAATTAAATATATAGAGAGGCTTAAGAAAGAAAAGATATCTGATTCTGTCCGGTTTCTAATTGGATATGAAGCAGGTCCAACAGGATTTGGGTTAAAACGGACTTTAACAGCACATGGTTTTGACTGCAAAATAATGGCACCTACTACTATTTATGGAGAGTTAGGTGGAAGAAAAGTCAAAACCGATAGACTTGATGCAAGGAACATTGCAAAAGCATTGTACTGGGGAGCATTTAAAGAAGTTGTTCCGTTATCTCCGGAAGATGAGGCTTACAGAGATTTCATAAGGATGAGAGACGATAGAAGTAAGGCATTTAAGAAGGCAAAACAAAATTTACTTTCATTTCTCTTAAGACGAGACTGCAAGTATGAAGGAGATTACTGGACAAAGAAGCATTTTGATTGGTTAAAGAAAGTACAATTTACAAATTCTGTGGACCAGTACACCTTCACGGAATACTTCAGGGAAGTCAACAGGTTAAAGGAAGCACTCAAAGAATTAGATGAAGCAATAGAGAACTTCTCACATGAAGAAAGATATGAAGATAAAGTTAAGAGGTTAAAATGCTTTACTGGAATTGATACCCACATAGCAATGTCAATAGTGACTGAAATAGGTGATTTTTCAAGATTCAAAACAGCACCAGAATTTTCTTCATACATTGGACTTTGTCCTGGAGAACATTCAAGCGGAAAAACCCATAATGTACGGGGGATCACAAAAGCTGGGAATAGTCATCTCAGAAGGTTGTTATGTGAAAGTGCTAATTCAATAAAACGTTCCTGCTTGTACACAAAATCAAGAAGGTTGTTACTACGACAACATGGCGTCGAAGCAAAATATGTGGATTATGCAGATAGAGGTAGCCAGAGAATGAAGAAGAAGTTTTACAGTTTGGAAAAGAATGGAAAAGACAGAAATACAATAAAAGCAGCAGTTGCACGTGAAATGGCTTGTTTTATTTGGGGAATGATGACAGAACACCTTGATACGCACTCTGTAGCATAAAGTGATTATGGGTTCCAGCATTTCAATAAACGGACTGACGACAGTCAAGATCTTGTCATCTTCGATACCGCTTATGGGACAAAAAGAAATTTTGGATTCCCGATCGTAAACAGAAAGGACAGTAGGCGGACCATTGGCCTAGAGGTAACCAATCCCTGAATATGAAAGTGGTCAATTGCTGAAAAACTGATTCAGTCTGTTTTTTGAAATGTTGGAAAATTAGTATTGACAAACGGTCACATCATATGAAGCGGTGA
>JAZLGI010000112.1:0-7380 GCA_045616225.1 Sphaerochaetaceae bacterium | reverse complement strand
AAGTCCTCTTGAAGGATCTGCAACATAGGCACTTCTGATAAAGTTCATCAAAAGGAATCCGTAAATTGTCTGTGTAAGAGGAGCTCCTGAGAAAGCTACCATGATAAACGGAGCCGGTTTTCCGTTTGCATAACACTTTTTCCAAGCGCCTACAGATGAAAGAGCTGCTGCACCTGCTCCAAAACAGGAACCAAGAGCAGAAAGACCAAGAGCGCAAGCCATACCAATAAATGCAATATTCATAACTTATCTCCTATGAACACTAAATTACTTTTCTGAAACCTTAAAAGGTTCATATGCTACACCGGCCCACTCCATTCCAAGCTGACCGGAGAATTCCAACAAATTAAGTCTTACTCCGTGAACGACTACTGAGAGCAGACCCATAACAAGGTTTAAGGCATGACCAATGATGAATATGACCATTCCAACCACTTTTAAAATTCCGTTAAATCCCAAAGCCATATCATTAAAACTCTGAGCAATGGCAAGAGATGCCAAACCAACGGCAAACAGCCTTATGTAACTCATGATGTTTCCAAAAGCACTTATTGTGTTGAGGAAGTTTGTAAAAGAGTCTCCAAGACCTGCTTTTAATCCCTGTTTAAATGAGAGTCCCGGAGCCATTCCTCCAAAAATACAGACTAGGACAAATCCCAAAACAATGAAAAGAGCAAACGGGACCAGGTTTACTTTTTCTCCTATTACCAACAGAAGAACTACGTAATACAACGAGTTAATAGATAAAAGCCAGCCTACATCTGCTATCCAACTGTCGTTTCTTTCTGTCCATTTTCTTCTGATATTCATCACACAAGCCAATGTAAGCTGAATGGTTCCAATCATGAAACACAACTTCATCATATTATTCTGCTGGTCAATAGCAGAATACCCAAAAGCCTGTGGATAGTTAGCAAGCGGTTTGATAACCATTGCCCTCAAAAGACCGATATTCATTGCTCCTTCCAAGCCAAACCATGTACCCGTAACGGCACCCCAAATTACAGTGGCAGAGGACACAACAATTACAAGCAAATTCAGATTATTGAATTTCTTCTGCTTAATTCTTAAGAAAATTCCTAGAGCCAGGAATATCATTCCGTATCCGGCATCTCCAATAATCATTGCAAAGAATAATGAGAAGAAACAGAGGAACCAGAAACTGATATCGTATTCGCTGTATCCAGGGACAGTTCCTAAAATCTCAAAAACAGGTTCCATAAGACCTGAAACTTTAGAATATTTTACCTTTGTAGGAACATTCTCATCACCTTCAGAAGGATCATCTATTGCATAAGCCCAACTGTTTGCAAGAGCTATGGTTTTAAAAGTCTTTTCTTCATCTGCAGGAATATAACCGCTTAAGATACAGAGTCCTTCATCTTCTTCTGCGGTCTTACTTACAGAAGAATAAATAATCTCATCTGAACATTTCTTCATCCAGTAATTGTAAGACTTTGTGTAAACGGCTGCATCTGAGATAACCTTTTCAAGTGTATTCTTCTCTTTCTCTAATCTTGATATTTCATTGCAGAGAAATGAATAACTTTCAGAAGGAAGTTCTAATTCCGTTCCCGGAATACGAATCTCATACTTGCCTATAACAGCAATGTTTTCCATTTTTCCAAATGGCTTGAGCCTTATAAAATTTATTGAACTGTCCATTGTCTTAAGCTCTTTTGCTTCAAGAGTTCTGAAAGACAAATCTATACCTTCTTCTTTTAAAGAAAGTATCTCGGACGGCTCAAAATCTCCCCAGCCCTTGATTTTTTCGGCCTTGAGTTGGTTTTTGTTTATAAGGTCTGTAATATCTTTTATGCTTTCAATAGCCAGAGAGACTTCTTTGTCCAATTTTTCAAAGGAATCTTTATTGAGAATTTCTTCTTTTCTATCACAGTCGTACTCTTTGAGTTTTTGAAGGACTGTCTGCATTTTTGAGAACTTCTGAGTAAGAGAAGAGTCGCCTGCCTTTCTTTCAGAAATATGCATGACTCCAAAATCTCTTATCTTGGATAAAAGTTCTTCTTTTTTGGAAGAGACAGTCACAACTGTTAGGGCCTTCATTTTCTCTATCATACAGATGCCCCCTGAAGTTTTTTCTTTGCAATTTTTCCTCTTACAACTGCAGAAGTCTGCTGGTCTCCAAGGTAGATTCCTATGACTCTTATGTTTTCTTTTGCCTGTGGAATTTTTACTTTTTCAAAGAGATTTACCCTCTGACTGGTTGTTCTGAGTTCTTTTTCAAGTAGTTCTGTCTGAATTCTCAAAGTTTTTACCAGAGCATCCAGTCTTGCAATATCTCTTAGCTTAAACACAGCAGTATCTACCCAAAGAGGATAATCATTGACGTTGTATTCTACTTCTTTAAATGTCAAATCTTTGAAAACAGGAATCTGCACACCGGCAATGTTGTCAAATGTGTGTTCTACATGAAGAGGAACAACAAGGTTTTCAAGCCTTAGTTTTTCATCAAGAAGACAGTTTTCTGCAAATACGGCAATCCAGTCATCCAGATTTCCAACCATCTTCTTCTGCTCTTCTTCAAGCCGGTCACGCTCTGCATATATCTGCCTGATTACCATTTGAAGTTGCTGTTTTTTCAACTGCAAAGTAGGCAGATAACGCTTAAACTGCTTGAGTAAATCTTTCTGTGTCTTAAGCTCGTTCTTTGTAAGCTTGACAGCCATTATCAGCCCTCCAGAGCCTTTGGCCATCTGGCCTTGATAAGATCTGTTTTAAGACCTGTTTCATTTGGTTCAAAACATTCTGCAAGAATTTCCCATCCAAGGTCCAATGCCTTTTCAAGAGAAATATTAACAGACAAATCCATGAGTTTTGTTTCAAAGAGATTTCCGTATTTAAGCAGCTTCTCATCCCATTCGCTCATTGAGAAACCCATTGATTTCTTTTCAAGGCTTTCCTTGTATGAACTATAGAGTTTAATCATACCATCCATGAGAGCTCTGTGGTCATCTCTTGTGTCTTTATTAACGTTTTGCTTAAGTCTGGAAAGGCTTCCAAACGGCTCTATATGACCGTTTTTAAGGTAATACTGACCTTCTGTAATATATCCTGTGTTATCCGGTACCGGATGGGTTACATCATCACCAGGCATTGTTGTAACAGCAAGAATTGTTACAGAACCGGCTCCTTCAAAATCTACAGCCTTTTCATAACGTGAGGCAAGACAACTGTAAAGGTCTCCAGGATATCCTCTGTTGGAAGGAACCTGTTCCATGGTAATTGCCATTTCTTTCTGGGCATCTGCAAAGTTTGTCATATCTGTAAGAAGTACAAGGACTTTCTTTCCTTGAAGAGCAAACTTTTCTGCAACTGCAAGAGACATATCCGGAACAAGTGTACATTCTACGGTTGGATCTGAAGCGGTATGTATGAACATAACTGTTCTGCTGATTGCACCGCTCTTTTCAAGTGTATCTTTAAAGAAAAGATAGTCATCATACTTAAGTCCCATACCGCCCAGAACAATTATATCTACCTGAGCCTGCATGGCTATTCTTGCCAAAAGCTGGTTATAAGGTTCTCCTGAAACAGAGAAGATAGGAAGTTTTTGGCTTTCTACCAATGTATTGAAAACATCAATCATAGGAATACCTGTTCTAATCATGTTCTTAGGAACAATTCTCTTTGCAGGATTAACTGATGGACCTCCAATTTCTATCATATTCTCTGTTAACTCAGGTCCTTTGTCTCTAGGAACACCGGAACCTGTAAAAACTCTTCCCAGAAGATTATCTGTAAAGGAAACTTTCATAGGGCGACCCAAGAAACGCACAGGGTCTGTTGTTGAAATACCCATAGCTCCTGCAAAAACCTGAAGAGAAACAAGGTCTTTATCAAGTTTTATTACGTTTGCATAACTGTTTCCTACAAGTGCAAGGTCTCCGTTTCTGACACCTTCTGCTCTTACTGTAACAACGTTACCTACAATGGATTCTATCTTTGTATAAACTTTCTGCATTCTTTACTCCTCAGGCCTTTACCTTGGATTTGTAGAAATTCTCAAGTTTCTTTTGAGCTTCTTTAAACTCCGGGCTTTCCCATACTGTGTTATTCCAATCCAGGAAGTCCTGTCTGACTTGGTTGAAGAATCCTCTTATTTCCTTTTTCTCGGAAATATCAAAGTCTGTCATGAGAATATCAAAAAGAACATCAAATGTATGTTTCTGTCTTTCAGGAACCACAGCTGCATCTATTGGGTCAAAAGAGTTCTGCTGTAAGTAAACACTGTCAAGCAACTCTCCTTTCTGATAAGTAATGTAGTCTTCTGAAGATGTACCTTCTTCTCCAACAACCTTCATCATCTGGTTTATTTCATTGCTTCTGAAGAGAATAGCTCTTGCCTGGTTTACTCTCTGAGAATCTACGACACCTGAATATTTTGACCAAGAATCAAGAGGATGAATTGCAGGATATTTTCTTGCATCTGATCTCTCTCTTGAAAGACCGTGGAATGCTCCTACAACTTTTAAAGTTGCCTGAGTTACAGGCTCTTCAAAGTTTCCGCCTGCAGGAGATACAGTTCCTCCAATTGTTACAGAAGCAATCTTTCCGTCTCTGAGTTTTACTTTTCCGGCTCTTTCATAGAATGAAGCAATGACAGATTCCAAATATGCAGGGAAAGCTTCTTCTCCAGGGATTTCTTCAAGCCTTCCGCTCATTTCTCTCATTGCCTGTGCCCAACGGCTGGTAGAGTCTGCAAGAAGAAGAACATCAAGCCCCATTTGACGGTAATACTCTGCCATTGTGACAGCCGTATATACAGAAGCTTCTCGTGCTGCAACAGGCATTGAAGATGTGTTACAGATGATAATTGTTCTCTCCATGAGAGATCTGCCTGTTTTTGGGTCTATAAGTTCAGGGAATTCTTTGAGAACTTCTACAACCTCACCGGCTCTCTCTCCACAGGCTGCAATAATAACTATATCTACTTCTGCATTCTTGGCTTCCATGTGCTGGAGAACTGTCTTGCCTGCTCCAAATGGTCCAGGGACACAGAAAGTTCCACCTTTTGCAACAGGAAGGAAAGTATCTATACATCTTATTTTTGTTACCAGAGTTTCATCCGGTCTCAGTCTTTCTTCATAACAGGTAACAGCTTTCTTAACAGGCCATGAGAATACCATTGAAAGCTCTTTTTTATTGCCTTTTTCATCCTGAATAACGGCAATTGTCTCTCTTACATTGTAAGTTCCCTTTTCTTTAATTGAGACTACTTCCCAATAGTCATCTGCCAAATCAAAAGGAACCATAATCTTATGGGTAAACAAACCTTCCGGTACAGAACCTATGGCGTCTGAAGGTCTTACCTTATCACCTATTTTAACAAGAGGTGTAAATTCCCAATCCTTATCAGGAATTGCATTAAGGTAAACTCCTCTCTGCAAGAAGAAGCCGCATTGCTCTGCCAATTGCGGAAGAGGGTTCTGAAGACCGTCAAAGACCTGAGTAAGAAGACCAGGACCAAGCTCTACGCTCATCATTTCCCCTGTAAATTCTGCAGAATCTCCTACCTTGATTCCGTTAGTCATTTCATATATCTGCATACTTGCAGTGTTTCCGTTTACTCTAATGACCTCACCTTTGAGTTTTGTGTCACCTACTATGATGTAACCAACCTCGTTTTTACTGATAGATGTGTCAAAAGCAACCGTTACAAGGTTTCCGTTAACTCCAGTTACATGTCCTTTCTTGTTTTCCATTAGAAACTCCACACTGTTCAAATATTGTTTATCTGTTTCTGAATACCGTCAAAAAGACGGTTGAATTCAGTAAGTCCATTGTCATGCTCAAAAACAAGCTTTCTCTCAAGAAGTCTTATTTTTAATGCGTAGGCAAATAGAACATAATCGTCAAAATAATGCATCCTGCACAAACTGTCTGCATATTCAAATTGGGCTTTAAGAAGAAGATTCTCTGCTTCAAGAGGATTTTTGGCATTCATGGCAGAATTCACATATGCAATTGTATCTGAATCTGCATAAGAACTACGCACAGCTTCCTTTCCCAGTTTTACATTACGCTGATAAGAAAGCTCATCTCTGAACTTTTTGTAAAAAGATCCGAAAAGACGTACAAGTTCACATCCTTTGAATGAATCCATATCATTAAGCGACAGAGAACACAGTTGCTTATATACAGCTGAATTTACAGTTGACTTACACATAGAGAGGAACTTGTCATAAGTTATGACACATTCATCTGCAGAAAGCGTAGGAAGACTGGAAATAAGATAGTAGTAAGATGCCACTTCTTAACTCCTCAGATTTTCATTTCACCAAAAAACGGCTCAAGAATCTTTGCAAGTTGCTCATCTGTGCAGTCAAAATAATTGCTTCCGTCTTTTGCAGCCAGTCTAAAGCCGTAAGGAATATCCTTTATAGGTTTTATCTCAAGACCTTTCTTGATTTCGTCTGCAAGTTCTGATTTAAGAGAATCTGAAACGCTCTTAAGTTCTACTGCATATTTTGAAACATCTTCATCTGCTACAGCTGTCTTTACCAGTAATGCCAAAGATTTACTGTCAAAGCCGTCTGCAATCTTATTTGAAAGGATGTTTTCAAATTCTTTCTGAATCTCTTTCTTGAAACAGAGAACTGCATCTCTCTGAGCCTGTTGTACAGTTACTTTTGCATTTGAGATGAGAACTTCCAGTTCTTTATTGGTTTCTTCAATTCTCTTCTTGGATTGCTCATTTGCGTCCTTGATGATAGAAGCAGCTTTCTCTTCTGCCTGGGAAATGATTTCCTGAGCTTTTTTGTTTGCTTCTTCTATTCCGTCATGTTTGATTGAATCTACTAAATCTTTAATCTGTAATTCCATTTTTTCTCTGCCTATCTATTTTATTTTTCTTCTGTATCAAGCTTTTTTAGTTCATCCAGAACAGAATCTACTTTTTCTGTCATTTTGAGGCTTGAATAAACACTTATAAGATTTGTCATTGCCTCAATTGTATCAGGATGCTTTGAACCCAGGACTTTTTTTCTGAGTTCTATCAAATCTTCATAGGTCTCCCTTGCCTGCTCATATTTTTCCAGCTTTGTATAATCTACTGCAAGATTAAACATTGCTTTTAAGGTATCAGGGTTTTCAAGTCCCAAAATCTTTGAAGAAGATTCAAAAATCTTAAAGTCTATGACAGCACATTTGTCAAATTCTTTTTTCTCATAGAACTGATTGGAAAAGTCATTCAGGATATTAAGAGAAAGAATATAATCTTCTTTGTCCTGTTTAATGTCCGGCTTTTCCATTACACTTCCTTTGAAACAATTTCTTTAACTGTAAACCCTGTGTTTTCAATAACTTCCTTAATTTCTTCCTGAGTAAGCTCTTTTTTTGAAATAATGACTGTGGTTCCGT
>JAZLGI010000111.1:0-6164 GCA_045616225.1 Sphaerochaetaceae bacterium | reverse complement strand
TAACGGATTGTTTATGCTTACTACATTTGTAGGTTGACAGATTTACTGCAATAAAATATTATGCAGTAGAAACTTAGAAAATTATTTTTTTAAGGGATCGGTTTTCCGGTCCCTTTTTTATGGGAAAAATGCTTAACAAAGAAATTGTTAATGACAAATTATTCTGTGAACTCAAACCGGTTGTAAACGGTCTTGGAATGCAACTTGTTGATGTTAAGAAAACACAACAGGCACATAACACTACATTGGTTTCCATTACAATTACAGCATTTGAAGGTGAAGCCGGTATAGATGAATGTGCTTTGGTACACAGAGCAGTACAACCTATGTTGGAGCTTGAAATTGGCAGAGATAACCTTGCAATGGAAGTTTCTACACCGGGGCTTCAGAGAATTTTCAGAGATTTCTGGGAATTTGAAGTCTTTAAAGGAAAAAGATGCCGTGTTTATTCCTTGTTTTTTTCGAGCTGGATTACCGGAATAATTAGTGAAGTAAAGGAATGTGCTGTGGTTCTGGGTGATTATCTTATAGAAGATAAATCAGAAAACGGACAGCAATTAGAAATAGGGTACGAAGATATCCAAAAAGCAAAATTGGAATATAAATGGGAGGATGTTAAGAATGTCCGAATTAAGTGATGCAATTAAATTAATGGTTCAAGAGAAAAAGATTTCTCAGGAACTTGTTCTCAAAACAATTGAGGACACACTCAAGGCTACATATAAGAGAAGATACGGTCTTGATGATAATGCAGAAGTTTCTTTTGAAGATGACCTTTCTGCTGTAACTCTTGCTGCAAGAAAAGAAGTTATTTCAGATGAAGCTTATGCTGCCGGAAACAACGGAGATGATTCTACAAAGAACCGTAATGAGGCACTTTACATCTCTCTTTCAGAAGCACAGAGCATTGCAGAAGATGCAGAAATTGGCGACTCACTTCTTATTGAAATAGATCCAAAAACTTTCAAGAGAACAGATATTCAGACAGGAAAACAAAGAGCTCAGAGTGCCATAAGAGAAATTCAGAAAGATGAACTTCTTCAGGAATACAGAGGAAAGGTCGGAGAAATCATTACTGGTTATGTACAGAGTGATAAAGACGGTGACCTTCTTGTTGATATTGGTAAAACACAGGGCTTCCTTCCTAAGAAAAATCAGAGTCCAAGGGAAGTTTATCAGAAGGGAGATAAGATTCTCTGCTATGTAGAGAGTGTTAAAACAGATGAAAAGAATGACAAGAACATAAGAGTTCTTCTCTCAAGAGCTCATGAGAATTTTGTCAGAAAACTCTTTTCTATTTATGTTCCTGAACTTGATGCAAAAGCTCCAAGTATTGAAATTATGAAAATTGTACGTGAGCCTGGTTATAGAACAAAGGTTTCTGTATATCCGCTTAAAAGTGATGCAGATGCCGTAGGTACATGTGTAGGACTCAAGGGACAGAGAATTCAGAGCATAATGAATGAAATGAGTGATGAGAGGATAGATGTTATCCGCTGGGATCCAAATCCTCTTCAGTACATTGCAAATGCTCTTTCTCCGGCTAAAGTAGAGAATGTCTATGTAATAGACCAGAAAATGAAGAAAGCAATTGCGGTTGTAGATGATTCTCAGCTTAGCCTTGCCATTGGAAAACAGGGATTAAATGTAAAACTTGTAAACAGACTTTGTGACTGGATGGTAGATGTTAAAACTCAACAGCAATTCTCAGAAATGGAAATTTTCCAGGAAGCCAGAGCAAATGCAGATGCAATGTTTACTGAATTGGAAGACAATTATGAAGAGCTTCCACAGCAGAATGATGAACAAGATGTAGAAGAAACAGAAGAATTCCTCTTAAGTGAACTTCCTATTGATAAGGCAGTTCTTGATATTCTTCAATTCCATGATATCTATTCAGTTGAAGAATTCATTAACTTAAGTGAAGAAGAGATTAAGGAAACACTTCCGGAGCTTTCTTCCAAACAGCTTGAAAACATTAATTCAATCATTAGTGAAAATGTAGATATTGTTGAAGATGAACAACAGCAAGATGAAACAGAAGTTTTTACCTGTCCTCAGTGCGGACACCCAATTGAAGTAGGTATGACAGAATGTCCAAATTGCCATGTTGGCCTTAGTTTTGAAGAAGTTGAAGAGACACAGGAGTAAATCAGGTTATTTATGCCAGAAGAAACAAAACCAAAAGCAACACTAATCAAAAACAGACCTGTAGCTGATTCTGCACAAGTTGTTAACAATTCAAATCAGACACCTTCTCAGAATACAGAGAAAAGAAAGGTCGTAGTTATCAAAAAGAAACCTCAAGTTGTAGTAAAACCGCAGGTATCACCTGTTGTTGCAACTCCTGTTCCTGCAAAAGAGCCGGTAAAAGTTCAGGAACCTGTCAAAGAAGTACCTAAGAAAATTATTAAAAAGGTTTCAAATGCAACTAATTCAACAATTAACATGGGACCTGTCATCATTAGCGGTGCAAACTTGCCTCCAATAGATTCCAAACCTGCCGTTAAGCCGGGGACTTTTAAACCGGTAGGTTCTGTAGGCGGTGTAACTTACGGACGTGACGGTCAGAGAATAAATAACCGTTCACAGCAGGGTGGTCAGAAATATACTAACCAAAACAGTTCTTACAAAGGACAGCGTCCGGCAAACGGAACTTCTTTCAAGCCTGCTTATAACAAGGACGGTAAACCTTCATTTGGTGGAAATAAACCAAATTTTGGTAATAACGGAATGTCTTCAAGAAAGCCTGGTTCCGGATTTGGTGGCGGAGATTCCATTCCTGAAGGAAAAAACAAACGCGTTTATACAAATGATAAAGGCAGAGACAGACGTAGAGAAAAACAGGAAAATGATGAACAGGAATTAAAACAGTTCGGTAAGAAAAAGAATTCTGATTCATCAGCTGCAGTTGTTTCCAAGAACATAGAGATTATGGCAAACATCACAGTAGGTGACCTTGCCAAGAAGATGAACATCAAAGCAACTGAAATTATTGCTAAACTCATTTCAATGGGTCAGATGGTTACAATTAACCAAACTATTGACAGTGATACAGCAACACTCATTGCAGATGAGTACGGTTGTTCTGTACATCTTATTGACCTATATGAAGAAACTGTCATAGCACGTGAAGAGGAACATGAAGCAGACCTTAAACCAAGAGCTCCTATTGTAACTGTTATGGGTCACGTAGACCATGGTAAAACAAAACTTTTGGATGCTATCAGAAGTACAAACGTTGTGGCAGGTGAGTTTGGCGGTATTACACAGCATATTGGTGCTTACAAGGTTTCTATTCCTGAAAAAGGAGACATTGTATTCTTGGATACTCCGGGTCACGCTGCATTTACAATGATGAGAGCTCGTGGAGCCCAACTTACAGATATTGTTGTTCTTGTTGTAGCAGCCAATGACGGTGTCATGCCACAGACACTTGAAGCTATTGACCATGCACAGGCTGCTAAAGTACCTATCATTGTTGCAATTAACAAATGTGATCTTCCTGAATCTAAACCGGAAAGAGTTATGCAGCAACTTTCAGACAGAGGATTAATGCCTGAAGAATGGGGCGGAAATACTATGTTCTGTCAGATTTCTGCATTGAAGAAACAAGGTATAGATGAACTTCTTGAAACAATTCTTCTGCAGGCAGAGATTATGGAACTTAAAGCAAATCCAAATTGCAGGGCAGAAGGTAAAGTTCTTGAAGCAAGAATAGACCAGGGAAGAGGTACAGTTGCATCTATTGTAATAGAAAGAGGAACACTTCATCAGGGTGATTACTATGTAGCCGGTATTTTCAGCGGAAGAGTAAGAGCCATGTACAATGACAAGGGAAAGAAGATTACAGAAGCAGGACCAAGTACACCTGTAGAAGTAATTGGTCTTTCTGATATTCCAAGTGCCGGAGATCCGTTCCAGGTCTGTGAAGATGAAAAACAGGCAAGACAGATAGGATTAAAACGTCAGGAACTTAAACGTCAGGAACAGGCAAGCCGTTTCACAAAGGCTTCAAACTGGGATTCTCTCTCACAGGCTATGCTTGAAGGAGATATTAAAGAGCTTAATATTATCATTAAAGGTGATGTACAAGGTTCTGTAGAAGCACTTCAGATGGCTTTGGAAAAGCTTTCTACACCTGAAATCAGAGTTCATGTCATAAGAGCTGCAGCAGGTGCTATCATAGAAGATGATATTAACCTTGCTTCTGCTTCTGAAAATTCTGCACTTGTAATAGGATTTAATGTAAGACCTACACCAAAAGCACAGGCAAGAGCAGATGAAGAAAAGATAGAAATCAGAAAGTACAATGTCATTTACAATGTAGTAGATGATGTAAAATCTGCAATGGAAGGAATGCTTTCACCTGAAAAGACGGAAATTGACGTAGGTACAGCAGAAGTAAGACAGGTCTTTAAAGTACCAAAAGTTGGCCTTATTGCAGGTTGTTATGTACTTTCCGGCAGTGTAAAGAGAAGCAATTTCTGCCGTGTTGTAAGACAGCAGATTCAACTTTCAAAAGACCTTCTCAAGATTTCTTCACTTAAGCGTTTCAAAGATGATGTAAGAGAAGTTGCCGCAGGATTTGAATGTGGTATTGGTATAGAAAATTTCCAGGACATTCAAGAAGGCGACATCATAGAATTTGTAGAAATTAAAGAAACTGCAAGAAAGCTTGAAACATCTGAAGGATATATTTGATATGGGTGAATACAGTCAGACAAGAAATGAATCAAAAATTCTTGAAACAGTAAACACTCTCATTGTAAACGGAGAGATTAAGAATCCAAAATTAAGTCGTTTTGCCAGCGTGAGTTATCTTACGCTGTCAAAAGACAATTCTTATTGCACTCTTTATGTTACCTGCTTAGAAGAAAACAGACTTGAAAACTCTGTAAATGCACTTCAAAGTGCCGCTGCTTTTATTCAGGGAAGATTGGCAAGGGTTCTCCAGACAAAGAATACTCCAAGACTTACCTTTAAAAGTGATAAGACAGAGCAGGAAGCAAGAAGAATAGATGAACTTCTGGCATCAGTAAAGTAATGGATAAAGACGCAATTGTTCTTCTAAACAAAAATAGCGGAATAACATCTTTCTCATGTCTTGGTACTGTTAAGCATACAATTAACAAAAAGACAGGTCATTGCGGAACTTTGGATAAGTTTGCAAACGGCCTTATGATTGCTTTATGCGGAAAATTTACCAAGCTAAATCCAACTTTCATGGGTTTGGATAAAACCTATGAAGCTGTAATAGAATTTGGCAAAGAAACAGATACTCTGGACCCTGAAGGTGAAGTTATTAAAACTGCAACCTTGCCGGACTTGAAGACAATTGAAATTAACGTAGAAAAACTCAAAGGCGAGATAATCCAGATTCCTCCTGTTTACAGTGCCTTACACGTAAATGGCAAAAGAAGCTATGAACTTGTAAGAAGCGGTAAGGAAGTAGTTCTTGAAGGCCGAAAAATAACAATTTATGATGCAAGCATTATATCCTATGAAGCACCTTTTCTTACAATAAGACTTCATGTTTCAAAAGGTACTTACATAAGGTCTTATGCCCGAGACTTGGGAAAACTCTGCAATTCATGTGCCTATGTCACAGAATTAAAAAGAACACAAATAGGTCCATTTAAATTGGAAGAAGCAGTTGATGCAGACAACAGAGAAGCTCTTTTGAACTATGACGTTCTTAAAAGTGAAGAGCTGAAGAAAAGACTGGAAGAGTACAACAAATGAAGACACTTTCATTTTGTGATTCATTTTTCAAAGATAAAGAATGTGTTATAGCTCTTGGTGTTTTTGACGGTGTTCATAAAGGACATAACGCAATTTTGGAAAAAACTGTAAAAATTGCAAAGCAAATGGGTGTATTGAGTGTTGCATTAACGTTTAATACAAACCCAAAAATGTATAAGGGAACAGAAGAAACTTTTAAACCCCTTACAACTAAGGCGCAGTTTACTAATTTATTATCAAAAAAAGCTTTGGACTATAATTGTGTAATTGACTTTTCTGACGATATGAGTAAACTCACAGGAGAGGAGTTCATTGCAAGATTGTGTACGTCGTACAGAGTCAGGGCAATGGTAGTTGGCAAAGGTTTTAAGTGCGGAAACCCTGTATCAAGTGCAGGAGAAGAAGAACTTAAAAAACTT
>JAZLGI010000110.1:0-17219 GCA_045616225.1 Sphaerochaetaceae bacterium | reverse complement strand
AAATCAGAACTTAAACATGCTTGTTTTACAGCATTGTAGACTTCTTCAAAATTATACGAAAAGCAGTTTGTTATACCTACAATTTGTTTTCCCATTATTTTAATCTCCTGAGTAAACAGAAGAATAAAGGGCCCAGACCGTTTGTTTTGTCAGGCATTATTATACAACCGTGATTAAGATGTTCTGCAAATTCAGGAACATTCATTTCACATTCCTGAAATCTTCCGTTTCTCTTTGAATATAGTTTTTCTATAACGTCTTCATTTTCCATTGGATTAACAGAACATGTACTGTACAGAATATAACCGCCTGTTTTTACTGCATCCAAAGCAGCTGCAAGCATTGCAAATTGTTGCACAGAAAGTACTTTTGGTCTGTTAGTTCCCCATAATGAAAGTGCTTGTTGGTCTTTTAATACGTGTCTTTCACTGGAACAAGGGGCATCCAGTAGGATGCAATCATAAATGTCTTTTTCATATAAAGACCATTTTGAGCTGTCATGACCGGTTACTTTAATTATGGATTTGTATTTCTCATCAAGGCATGAATTTACAACAGCAATTAGTCTGTTTCTTCTTGATGCAGAACGGTCATTTGAAACCAAGTTTCCGTTTCCTTTTAATTTTAAGGCTAGCACAAGAGTTTTGCCTCCCGGTGCAGCACACATATCCAAAACAGTGTCACCGCTTTTAACAGGGAGCATTGATGCTGCAATTATTGAAGCCTTATCCATGTAATATGGGGTTTTAAGCTCTTCTGACAACAGAACAGGGGAACTTTCTTTTAACATAAAAGTTTTCAGGTCTTCCCAACGTTCTTTATACAACGAACTGTAGTAGGATTCAAATTTTTCACCGCCATCAAGTTTTGGTTTCTTTGACATGAACAAAGAATAAAACAAAATAGAGACTGTTGCAATTCAGATGGTTTTACAACAGTCTCATTCTATGATTAATAAAGGATTAATAAAGTGTATTGAAGTAAGCAAGATCTGTGGTAAGGACAGTATCTATCTCTGGAAGTGTAGTTTTATAGGATTCAAGAGTTCTCCAGAGTTCAAAGAACTCAGGGTCTTTCTCATAAGCTTGAGAGTAAATGGCAGATGCTTGAGCGTCTGCCGCACCCTTGATTGCTTCGGCCTGTGCGTAGGCTTGACTTAAGATAGCTTTCTGCTCGCTTTCTGTTCTTCCTTCCCATTGAGCAAGTTGTCCGCGACCGTAGGATCTGTAGGCTTCTGCAATTTGGTTTCGCTCTTTAATCATTCTTTGGTAAACACTTTCTGTGAGGTCGTCTGAATACCTGATTTGGCGTATGATGATGTCTATGAGTGTAATTCCATATTGTTTTGTATATTGGCTTGCAATATCATACATTCTGTTGCTTAAACCTTCACGTCCTATTTTTATTGTTTCTTGCTGAACTTCTGTCAAAGTAAGGTTTCTGAGTTTCTCGGAATCTTCTGAATTGTCAAGGTTTACTGTCTCTGAAACTTGTATTTTGTTGATTTTATTTGTATTTCTTACAGCTTCGTTCAGATAGTTTTCACTTATTACGGTTCTTATTGTGGAATCAAGAATATCGTCCAATCGAAGTTCTGCGTTTTCTATTGTTTTGACGGTTTCATAGAACAGAATAGGGTCTGATATAATCCAACGGCTTGTTGGGTCTACATAAATAAACTGGTTTTCCTTAGTTGGAATTCTTTGAGCGTCTCCGTCCCATGCAAGAAGTTTGGTTGAATATTTTGTTATTGTATCAACAAACGGAGCTCTGAACTTAAATCCCGGTTCTGTTTCTGTTCTTACTATTTTTCCAAATCTTGTTATAACTGCCTGCTCTCCCTCGTTTAATACAAAGAAAGGGCCTTCTGCAATTAGAAAAACAAGAACAACAATTATGGTAGAGATTATAATAACAGTCTTCTTCATTTTTCACCTCCCATTGAAAACTCTGAAATAGGAAGGAAGTTTTCAAGATTCTTATCAATGACTGTTTTTCCTTTAAGTACGTCTTCCATTGTTTCTATGTAAAGACGCTTTGAAGTTACTTCTTTACTCTTTTCATATTCTTCAAGAACACTTTCAAAACGTGCCACATCTCCGGAAGCTGTATTTACTCTTTCAGAGGCATAACCTTCTGCCTGTTTTACGAGTCTGTTTGCTTCTCCCTGTGCAGAAGGAATTACAGAGTTATAGTTTTCTTTTCCTTGGTTAATGTACTTGTTCATGTCCTGAATTGCTTTGTTTACGTCTTCAAACGCATCCTGAACATCTCCTGCAGGAGGAACAATATCCTGTAGTTTAACAGTAATAATCTTAACTCCCATTTCATACTGGTTAAGTATTTTCTGTATCTGATCCTGTGCATCCTCTTCTATGGCAGTTCTTTCACTTGTCATAATACTCAGGATTGGAAGGTCTCCTACCAATTGGTTAATTACAGATCTTGATATGTCGCTTATGGTCTGTTTGTTGTTCTCTACTGAGAAAAGCCAAAGGTAAGGATTGTCTATCTTATATTGGACTATCCACTGAATATCTATAATATTAAGGTCTCCTGTGAGCATTGTTGATTCAGAGGAATAATTACTGTAATCATAAGTAGTTCCAATTCCATTGATGTTTCCGGAAACATCATTTCTGTAGCCAAATGTCATTGTTTGGACTGTCTGAGTAGGAACCCTGTAGCTTGTTTCTATTCCGTATGGAAGCTTTGCATGCAAACCAGGTCCCACTGTTTTCTGATACTCTCCGCATCTTAGCAAAACAGCTTGTTCTGTCTGGTCAACCATGTAGAGGCTTGAGACAATTGTAATGATGAGAAAAACTCCCAAGACAATTAAAACAACAATTTTTGGTGACATCTTGAAATTAAAGTTTCTTGAAGTCCGTTTTGGATTTGAACTACCTCCATAGTTTGGTTCCTGCGAACTGTAAAAGTCAAAAGGCATTCTTTCCTCCTGAAAAAATGATTACTTATGAGGACCTTTCAAAATTTTGAAAGTTCCTCTTATATCAATAAGAAAGTAACCATCTATTTACCAAACGTCAACAAAAAACTATTATTGAGCGCATGAAGAAAAGATTAGTTACAAGCGCATTACCATATGTAAACAACATTCCACATCTTGGAAACCTTACTCAGGTTTTATCTGCTGACGTTTTTGCCCGTTTCTGCCGTTCAAGAGGATATGAAACAATGTATGTCTGCGGTACAGATGAATACGGGACTGCTACAGAAACCAGAGCTGCAAAAGAGGGTGTTTCTCCAAAAGAACTCTGTGACCGTTATCACGTTATTCACAAAGATATTTATAACTGGTTCAACATTGGTTTTGACTATTTCGGAAGAACTTCAACACCAAAACAGACAGAGATTGTACAGTCTATTTTCAAGGCTGTAGATGAAGCAGGCTTTGTTACGGAAAAGGAAACAGAGCAGCTCTATTGTCCTGAGTGTAAAAGATTCCTTGCAGACCGTTTTGTAGAAGGCACATGCCCTCATTGCGGTTGTGAAGATGCAAGAGGAGATCAGTGTGATGCCTGTCAGACTCTCCTTGAGCCTACAGAACTTATTAACCCAAGATGCGGAGTTTGCGGTACAAGACCTGTTATTAAAAAAACAAAACATCTTTATCTTGATTTGCCAAAAGCATTACCACTTCTTGAAAGTTGGATGGAAGAAGCATCAGAACGCGGTTTCTGGGCAAAGAATGCAGTTCAGGTAACAAAGTCCTGGATTAGAGATGGCTTGAAGGAACGCTGTATTACAAGAGACCTCAAATGGGGTATCCCTGTGCCAAAAGAAGGCTTTGAAGATAAAGTTTTCTATGTTTGGTTTGATGCACCTATAGGTTATATATCTATCACAGCAAACCATACAGAAGATTGGAAAAAGTGGTGGCAGAATCCGGATAATGTAGAACTTTTCCAGTTTATAGGAAAAGACAATATTCCTTTTCATACAGTAATTTTCCCTTCATCCCTTCTTGCAACAGGTCAGAAATGGACAATGCTTCACCATATGAGTTCCACAGAGTATCTCAACTACGAAGGTGGAAAATTCTCAAAAAGCAAAGGCATAGGAATTTTTGGAAATGATGTTCAGGAAACCGGAATTCCGGCAGATGTTTGGAGATTTTATATGTTCTACAACAGACCGGAACATGCAGATGTAACTTTTACATGGAAAGATTTTGAAGAAAAGGTTAATGGAGAACTTATAGGTAATCTTTCAAATCTGGTAAACAGAACACTTACATTTGTGAACCGTTTCTACGAGGGAAATCTTGGAGATGGTAATGTAGATGAGGCTCTGATTTCACAAATCAAAGAAGAAGAGGCAAAGATAACAGACCTTCTTGAACATGCTGAAGAGCGTGATGCATTAAGAGAGATTTTTGCACTTTCAAGCATAGGTAATAAAGCTTTCCAAGACTCAGAACCGTGGAAACTTAGAAATTCTGATCCGCAGAAAGCTAAAGCCATATTAAGAACACTTGTAGGGCTTATCCGTGATTTAGGTGTAATGATAGAGCCTTATATGCCTTCTACTTCTGAGAAACTTCTTGGATTCCTGAATTCAAAGGATTCAAAATGGACAGATTTGGGAGATTATTCCAAGGCAATTCAAATTGGTCAGACAGAACTTCTTTTCAATAAACTTGAAGATGAAAAAATAGAAGAACTTAGGCTTAGATATAGCGGAAGCCAAGCAGAAAGAGAGGATAGAAAGATGGACGATAAAGAAGCAAAGAAAGAAGCCGCCAAGGCTGCTTTGGCTGCAGCAAAGGCAGCAGAAGATGCAAAATCAATTGCAGAGAAATTTGCAGATAAGGTAATCCTTAAGGTAAGTAAGATTGTTGAAGTTAACAAACATCCAGAAGGTGATTTCCTCTATATCTTAACATTGGATACAGGCGAGCCTGAGAAGAGAACAATTGTTTCTTCTATTGTTGCTTATTACAAACCGGAAGAATTGCTTAATCATAATATTGTTCTTGTAAGCAATCTTAAACCTGCAAATTTCCGTGGTGTAAAGAGTTGTGGAATGCTTCTTGCAGCACAGGATCCTCAGGCAGAAGAGCATACAACCTGTGAAGTTCTTTTTGCAGATGATATAGAACCTGGAACAAATCTTGTTCCAGAAGGTTTCTCAAATCCTGAAGGTCCAATGACTTATGTTAAACCGGATCACTTCTTTGCAATGCCTCTTTCAACTGTAAACGGAATTCTTACAGTTGACGGAAAACCTTTTATGACACAAGACGGAAAGAAGGTAAGTGCTAAGAAGTACCTGAACGGTCAAGTAGGTTGAATGTCAAGGCTTTTAATTCAGGGAGACTCTTGAAGTCTCCTTTTTTTTAGAAAATTTGTAATCTTTTTGGTTTTTGTTTGTTTTAATTTCAGAGGATGATATGAATGTTCTGATTTTTGGACTTGGAATCCATGGTGGAGGACTTGAAAGAGCAAGATTTTTTCTCAGCCACGGTGATACAGTTAGAATAACAGACTCTAGAACAAAAGAAGAACTTGGAAGCGGTGTAGACTATCTGGAAAGCCTTGGAGCACAGGTTTCTGTAGGATGTCTGAAAAAAGAAGATTTTCTTTGGGCTGATATTGTTGTCAAAACTCAATCTATTAAACTTGATAATGAGTATTTAGCCTTCGCAAAAAAAGTTACAAATGATTTTTCATGTTTTTTCAAAAGTCCATTGCTTATTGAAAAAAATATAAAACTGATAATTGTCTCAGGAAATAGAAGTAACAGAACAATTACCGCAAGTGCAATCTGCCATGGTCTCAGGGAATTGGGAAGAAGTGCAAGAATGTGCGGTAGTATGGGAACATCCCCTCTTACTGAATTATCTTTAATAGAGCAGGGAGATACTCCTGAGTTTATAATTCTTGAGATGTCCTCATGGCAGCTTAGAGATACTTCATTCCTCCTTGAAGATAAAATTCCAAATTGTGAACTTGCTGTTTTTGACATAGTAGAAAACAACGAAAAAGTTTTGGATTTGTTTCTGAGAAAGAACGAAGTAAACAAACTTTTGTGTTCAAAGAAGTTGCCAATTTCAAAGATTCAGGTAAAAAACGTTTTTGATTTGGATACTTTCAAGAAAAGAAAACCGTCAGATATTCCAAAAACAATGTCAACTGCATACAGCGTCCTCAAAGTATTGGGATACCCTAATATTTATATTAAAAGAGTATTAAGCAGTTTTAAAGGTATCCCGGGAAGAGGAGAACTTCTTCTCAGAACAGATAAGGTAATGTATTACAATGACAGTGCTGCAACAATTCCGCAGGCAGTTGTTTTTTCAGTTCAGAATTTTGAAAGTCTTCCTGTTCATATAATCTGCGGAGGTGGAGATGGATTGCTTGATGCAAGTCCAATGACAGAGGGGCTTGAAAAATGTGCATCAATTCACCTTCTGAACGGTATTTTTACAGAAAAGTGTCTTATCCCTTCTCTTAAGGCAAAGGGTATTTCATACTTTGGACCTTTTGATTCAATGGATAAGGCTCTTGCTTCTGCAGAAAGTTGTCTTTCTGTATCAACTGAGAAAATGGAAGTTGTTATTTTCTCTCCTGGTTGTATGAACTTCTCCCAAATGTCATCTCCTACAGATTGGGAAACTCAGTTTGATATTGCAGTAAACAGCAAAAAATAGGCAAAAAAAATACCAGTGGAGCGACCACTGGTTTAAGATTGCCAAGAAAAGCAAAAGTTCAATTACTTTTTCTTGTGTCTCATCATTCTGAGTCTTTTCTTTCTCTTATGTGTAGCAATCTTATGCTTTTTTCTTTTTCTTCCACAAGGCACTGCAGAACTCCTTATTTTCCCTATGTGGGAATATTTGTAATTACAGCGGCAATTATCGGTGTTTTTGAATATTTTGGTCAATAGGGACAAAGGAAAAAGTTTCAAATCATTTGATTTATATTAATTACGTGTACTCTAATTGACTATCATTTCATGAAATGTTATTTTACTAGAGCCTCTTTATCCATCGTTGATGGATCTTTATTTTTGTCCGAAAGGAGGAACCCATGAGAAATTATGAGTTCACTGTCATTTTTCAGGCTAATGAGGAAATGACAGAAAAGGGATTGGAGTTTATCTCCAAACAGTTTGCAGCTGCTGGTGCACAAGTCACAAAGCAGGAAGATCTTGGCGTTAAGACACTCGCCTACAAAATCAAGAAACAGGACAAGGGACACTATGTTTACTTTGAACTCACAGCAGAGCCTCAGAGTATCAACAAGATGTCTGCAGAATTCCTTCTTGAAGACGAGATTCTCAAATCATTGTTTGTAGCAAAATAATTTAGAAAACCATAGGAGTCAGTTATGGCAAATGACATCAACGTCGTAGTACTTGTTGGCAGACTTACAAGAGAAAGTGAGCTTAAAACCACAGCTGGTGGAACTTCTGTATGTCGCTTTTCAGTTGCAGTAAACAGAAGAAAGAAGACCGGAGACAAGTGGGAAGATGAAGTTAACTATTTTGATGTTGTTCTTTGGGGAAAGAGTGCAGAGACCCTTCATCCTTACCTAGACAAGGGGCGTCAGGTATCAATTGAGGGAGAGCTGAGACAAAACCGTTGGGAACAAGATGGTCAAAGTAAGAGCAAGGTTGAGATTTTTGCAAATAACGTACAACTCCTTGCAAGTCCTTCAACAGGAAGTGCTGTGTCAAACAGCCGTCCAAGTGGATATCAGGGATCTGAAGCTCCTGTTCAGGAGTCCGCTCCTGGACCTGAGAGTTTTAATGATTCAGATATTCCATTCTGATTTTTTAGTAGGAGATATTTAAAATGTTTACAGAAGATAAAGAAGCTATGACAGAAGACAAAGGTGGCTTCAGAGATAAGAAGATGGGTGCAAAGCGCACAACAACAACATTTAAGAAAAAGGTTTGTAAGTTCTGTGCAAACAAAGTAGAACCAGATTACAAGAATCCTGAGCAACTCAGAAGATGTACAACAGAGCGTGGTAAGATTCTTCCTGCACGCATTACAGGAACATGTGCAAAGCACCAGAGAATTCTTACTCAGGAAATCAAGAGAGCCAGAGTTCTTGCTTATCTTCCATTTGACAGAGATAAACAGTAAGGAATTGAAATGGAGCATACTGAGAACAAAAGTTTTGTAAAAGAAGTTTTATTGATGTTTATTGCATCTGTTCTTCTTTCCAGACTTTCTATTGGTATATTTGTTTTCACTTTACCTTTGTTTCTCATTGCTCCAAAAATTAAGAAAACTTCCAATGCAGTTTTATTGACAATTGCATCTTCAGTAGCTGTATTGGCCTGGAATCTTGTGGATTATAAAGAATATCTTTCTTCTCCACAGACTTTTGGGGTATTAGGGTTTGGATTGTTTTTTCCTGTTTGTCTGGCAGTTTTTGCTTCTGTCTGGATTGGATTGAGAGATTTCAGCCGTCTTGTTTTGAGAAAGCTTGTTATCTGCAGTTTTCCTGTTATTCTTTTGAGTTCAGGTTGTGCAATTTGGCTTTCTTCCAGCAAAGGTCTGGAGGCATATACTTATTTACAAAACTATGTAATACAGATATTTCCTGCAGTCTTTGGAGAACAGATAGATTTGAAAATGCTTTCCCAGGTATTTATGACAGTTTTACTTATTGCCGTATCACCTATGGGATTGACTTTTGGTTCAATACCGGTTCTTATAAGTGAATTTTTGCTGAATAAACAGGATGAAGAATGGCAGGACAATTTTTCAAACATGAGCATGCCACCGGTTTTCTTCTGGTTTACAATGCTTGGTTGGATTTTGGCTTTAAGCGGTACTTTGTTCTTAGAGTATCCGGTTTGGCTTACAATTCTTGCTTGGAATTTTGCTCTGAGTTTTTCCCTTTATTATCTACTTGCAGGAATTTCTATAATTTGTGCAAAGATAAGAAAGAAAACACCTGAGGCAAAGGCATCAAAAATCTGTTTGATTTGCATGATTGCTTGTCTTTTGCCGGGAACAAACCTTATAGCGGTTTTGGGATTGCCTGTATTGGGGCTTCTTGAAACCTGGATTAGTTTGAGATAAACAAAAAAAATAAAGAAAAGGAGTAACTTATGAAGGTTATTTTGAATCAGGATGTACCTAACCTCGGTGAAGAGGGAGATGTCTGTTTGGTAAAAGACGGTTATGCTCGTAACTATCTTCTTCCTACTGGTGCAGCGGTAATCTACAACGCAGCAAATATTGCTGTATTCAAGAGCAGAGCTGCAGCTATTGAAAAGAGAAAGCTTGCAAAACGCCAGGCTTCAGCAAGTATTAAAGAGAAACTTGATGAAGTATCTCTTAAGCTTGTTGTTTCAGCAGGTGAATCAGGAAAGCTTTTTGGTTCAGTCACAGCTGCAATGATTCAGGAAGAGCTTGCAAAGCTTGGATTTGACATTGAGAAAAAGAGAATTGAAGTTGCCACACACTCTATTAAGATGGTTGGTAACTACACAGCAAGAATCAGACTTTATGAGAATGCCTCATCTGTTATTAAACTTCAGGTAGTAAGTGAAGCAGAAGAAAAGGCTGCTGAAATTGCTGCAAAGAAAGAAGCAGAGAAAGCTGCTAAGGCTGCAGAAGAAGCTGCACCGGCAGAACAGCCTGCAACAGAAAACTGATAAACACAACTTTTCGGGTATTGCAAAATACCCGTTTTTTTTTGCAATTTTTCGTCTGTGAAAATAAACTTTTGCAGACCTTTTTTGAATTTTTTGTTAAAAACACTGCAAAATTGCAGACTTTTTTTGAAAAAATTAAAATTTAGTCTGCAACGACTTTTAAGTAAAAGCCAAACTCTGTTTTTTTTAAAGCTTAATACTGTTTATTATGGTGAGTTTGAGGTATATTAAGACCTACGACCATAGGGGGATGTCATGGCAGAGAATACAACAGGTAGAATACCACCTCAGAACCTAGATGCAGAAGCAGCTCTTTTGGGCTCTGTTTTGCTTACTACCAAAGCATATGATGATGTCTCTACTATTATTTCAAAGGATGACTTTTATCAAAAGAGAAACCAGGATCTTTGGGAAAATATCTGTAATTTCAGAAATGAAAGACCAGATCTTACATTGGATCTTGTCTCTATCAGTCAATATCTTAAAGAAAAGGGAAAACTTCAGGATTGTGGCGGTCCTGCATACATTGCCTCTTTGACAAATACAGCAATTGCATCTTCAAATGCTTCTTATTATGCCCAAATCATTAAGGAGAATTCTTTAAAACGTCAGATTTATGAGATGTCACTTGTTTTTGCAGATAAAGCTTTTGATGAAACTCAAGATGCAATGTCTACAATAAATGACTTGGCTCAAAAAGTGAATCAACTTGGAAGTCAGTCAGGATTCCAGAAAATTGAGTCAGCACAGAAAACTATTTTTAAAGTTATTGATCAAATACATGATGTCATGGCAGGAAAAGTATCAAATGGTATTTCTTCCGGTTTTCCTTCACTTGATCATTATATAGGCGGTTTTAAGCCAACAGATATGATTATCATAGGTGCAAGACCTTCTGTAGGTAAGACAGCCTTTGCTCTTTCAATTGCACATAACATTGCATTTAAGTCAGAAACGCCCCATAAGGTTGGATTTTTCTCACTGGAAATGTCCGGTGCATCACTGCTTCAGAGACTTCTTTCAAGGGAAAGCAGTATCAATTCCAACTGTCTTAGAAACGGACAGCTTGACAGGGAGACAGACAACAGACTTCAGGCAGCTGCAGAACGTCTTTATGATAAAGCAGAGAATTTGTATATTCAGGATTCTTCAAGTCTTTCTATAATGGATATCAGGTCTCAGGCAAGAAGAATGGTAAGGGAGTTTGGTGTAGATATTATCTTTATAGACTATATTGGACTTATCAGATGGGATGGACCTGCTTCAGTAGACAGGCACCAGCAAGTTGCAACTTATTCAAGAGAATTAAAATCTATGGCAAGAGAGCTTAATGTTCCTGTAATTTGTCTTTCTCAGGTAAACCGTGAAGCAGGAAAAGACAGAGCTCCAATATTGTCAGATCTCAGAGAATCCGGTGCAATTGAGCAAGATGCAGACCTTGTTATGTTGCTGGATGACCCTTCAAAGAGACTTGATGAGAATAATAAGGTTGCTGCCGCAGAGAGTGAAGAGCAAGACAGAAATGCTCCGGGATTTGGAATTAGACCCATAACTGTTATTGTTGCAAAGCAAAGAAACGGTAGTACCGGAGGTTTTAAGCTTAATTTCATTTCTTACTATGTTTCATTTACAGAAATAGAAAGAAGAGAGTCTTTTTAATTAAAAGAATCTTAACAGAACAATAATAAGAATTACTGTAATAAAACCGCCTGTCTGAAAAGCAAGATGAGTCTTTTGACTAAAAGAGTGACCTGCGATTAACTCTGCAAGACTTATTAAGATTAATCCGCCGTCAAAGGCTGTTATAGGAAGAAGATTTGCAACTGCAAGAGATATACTTATGCTGGACATAAGAAACAAAATCATTCTTATTCCGTTGTTCATTCCAGCAGAAAAGCTTTTTGTAGTCATTAAACCCATATTCATACTTGCTTTAAATGTGGTTGAAACAGTATCACTTGGTTTGCTTTTACCTGATAAAAGCATATAGACAGTTTTGAAATTTGACCAAAAACTTGTAAAACATTGTGTTAAAGAGCTTGGAATTGCTTTAAATAGAGGTAAACCTTTTTCTTTAACAGAAAGACTTGCCAGAGAGAAGTTAAAGCCGGAATTAATACATATAAAAGAAACTGTGTGGCTTTGAGTTTCATTAAAACTTATAACTTCAAATACCATATTATGATTGTTTTGTGATTCCAGAAAAAGGTCAAATAAGTTTGAGACAGATTTTCCGTTTACTGAAATTATTTTGTCTTTTGGCTTTA
The DNA here is from genome assembly GCA_045616225.1 of Sphaerochaetaceae bacterium. Lineage (GTDB taxonomy): Bacteria > Spirochaetota > Spirochaetia > Sphaerochaetales > Sphaerochaetaceae > JAZLGI01. The sequence continues at coordinate 5,307 of JAZLGI010000110.1, read as the reverse complement.
ATCCTGCATTATATTCAGGAGAATCTTTCTTTACATGGTCTACTATGCATTCCTGAAAAGGAATAATCCCAAAAAGTCCATTTTGAGGAGTTACATATACTTGTTTTCCATCGGCAGTAATGAATTCAACATTTTCACTGTCTTTATAAAGAGAAAGGGTTTCTGTGAGTGTGTTGTAGTAGGGGGTAGGTGTTGAGTTTACAGAGATTATGACGTCTCCGGTCTTTAATCCTGCATCTTTTGAAGCTGAAGCAGAGTTTTCATACAAAGCGGAATAATCTGCTTGCAATGCAATTCTGGCAGGAATTTGTACTGTGACAGTAGGAATGGCTAATAGTATAATGTAACAGATTATTGCAAAAATAAGATTAAAAAGCGGTCCTGCAAGATAAGTAATAATTCTTTTTACTGGATGAACTTGAGTAAGCGAATATTGTGTTTTTGCTTCATTTATCTCATCTGCATAGGCATCTTCTATGTCATTTTGACCTTTCATTCGGCAAAAACCTCCAAATGGAATAATTCCAATTTGAAAGCTAGTATCATGCTTCTTTGTTTTGAATTTATAAATTGGTGGGCCAAAACCAAATTGCAAGGTTGTAACTTCTATATTGAATATTCTGGCGGCAGTAAGATGTCCAAGCTCATGTACCAGAACCATTATTCCTATACCAAGAAAGCCAATTATTAAAGAAAAGACAGTATATAAATCAAATGACATCAGATAATGACCTTTTTCTTGATTTCGTCTACAAGTTTAGGAATATCATCCAGGGACTTGATAGCAGTAACGTAGTCTTCTTCAAGTGCCTTGTGCACAACTCTTTGAATATCTGTATATTTTATTTTCCCTTTGCAGAAAGCATCTACTGCAATTTCGTCTGCAATATTAAAGACAGTTGGGTAAACGCCTTCTTGTTTTACACATTCAAATGCATCAGCAACAAAAGGAAATCTGGCAAAATCAAGTTTTTCAAAATGAAGGTCAAGAAAATCAAAAGAAAGACTATTTCCAACGTTCTTGTCAATTTCATAACCAAGAATTGAACGCATAATAGGGAACACCATATCAGGAGGAGACAGTTGAGCATAAACCTGCCCAGACAAAGTCCTTACCATAGAGTGAACTATACTCTGAGGATGTACGACTACTTCTATATGATCCGAATCAAAACCAAACAAATAATGGGCTTCAATTACCTCAAGGCCTTTGTTTGCAAGGGTAGAAGAATCTATAGAAATTTTTGGACCCATTTTCCATGTTGGATGTTTGACGGCAACTTCAGGTTTTATGTCATCTAATTCGCTGAGGCTTTTTCTAAGAAAAGGCCCTCCAGATGCAGTTATAACAAGTTTATCTATGTTTTCCTTTTTATTTGTAAGAATTAACTCATCTATTGCGGAGTGTTCACTGTCTACCGGTATTATTTTGGATGAATATTTTTTTGCCTCTTCAAACAAAAGATTTCCACCCATTACAACAGACTCTTTATTAGCCAAGGCAAGTGTTTTACCACTTCTAATAACATCAAGAGATGCCAAAAGACCTTCTCCGGAGGCAATTCCGTTTAATACTATGTCAGGATTTGATAGGTCTATCAAATCTTTGATGCTTTTACAGATTCTTACATCCTCAGTAGAGCTTATGACTGCAGGTCCTGTAATACATAGATTTGGAATGGAATACTCAAGACAATCTGCCAAAGCTTCTTTAATTCTGGAATGACATGAAGCTCCAACAATGGTAATTTTATCTCTGAATTGAGAAATTCCCCTGAGCGAGGTTTGACCTATGCTTCCTGTTATTCCAAGAATTACAACTTTAATCATAAGTTAAATTCCATTATGATTCTCAAAAGTAAATAGTAAATAGGACCTGCGGCACAAACACTGTCCATGCAGTCCAGCATACCACCACGACCAGGGAAGACTTTACCTGAATCTTTTATGTTTGCAGATCTTTTAAATACGCTTTCTATAAGGTCGCCTACATTTGCAGTAAAACAAATGAAAATTCCAAGGACAATTCTTGCCCATATTGCTTTTGCAAAGGTAGCAAGGAAAACCGAGACAAGAACTGTTGAAATTAAACTTCCTACAAAACCTGCAATACTTTTCTTTGGACTTGCTTTGATTATTCCTGCATTGTTTTTCCCAAAAAGCATACCAAACACATAGGCAGAAGTATCATTTGTATAAACAAGAATAAAGTAAAGCAGAAACATATTTGATTTATATACATCAATTCCAGCTACTTTAACGAGGTAACTCATAAAAAAGGAAGGGTAGATAACAATAAGACAACTTTTTGCAGTTCTTATTAATGATGACTTAAAATTATCTTTTTCCCCAATGAATATTTCTGAAGTGAAAAGACAGAAGAATTCAAATACAAGAATTAAATCCACAAGTATATCATGTAAAGAAAATTCAATGACAATGTACTGTGTAAAAGGAAGAAGCCATGAAAAGAAAACTATTGGTTCTACACAGTTAAAAAGCATTTTGCTCATTTCAAAGGAGCCTAAGAAAGAAGCAAAACACATAAGCATACAAAATAAAAGATAATGATGATGAGGTAGAAACACTATTGCCGAAACAGAAATACCTACGCCAACAATAACAGTAAAAATTCTTTCTTTGAGGTTGGTTGTCATTTTGAAACCCCGCCAAATTTTCTATTTCTTCTTGAAAAAGCTTCAAGACAAATTTCCAGTTCTTTTTTACCCCAGTCAGGCCAAAGTGTATCAAGTGATATAAATTCTGCGTAAGCACTGTCCCAAAGGACAAAATTGCTTAATCTCTGTTCTCCTGCACTTCGCGCAATTAAATCTGCATCAGGTACCTGAGGACAGTCCAAATTAGATTTTATATCTTCTATTGAAATATCCTTTCCGGGATTGTTTGTAATATATTTATTTACAGCTCTTGCTATTTCATCCTGTCCCCCGTAATTAATACAAAGAACAAGTACAAGACCTGTACAGTCTGCAGTTTGAGTAACGGTCTTATTTACACCTTTCTGAGACTCTTCAGGAAGGTCATGAATATTTCCTCTTACAAGGATTTTTACGTTGTTTTCCCTGAAAAAAGGAACTTCTCCGGGGAGTTTGTTAGCCAGAAGACTCATAAGATATGAAACTTCCTGAACTGATCTCTTCCAGTTCTCTGTAGAGAAAACATATAGAGTAAGATAATCAATACTTAGTTGAGTAGCTGCTTTTACAACTCTTTTACAGGCTTTAAGACCTTCAAGATGTCCTGCAGCTCTTGGAAGGGAACGCTGGGTTGCCCAGCGTCCGTTTCCATCCATAATTAGAGCAAGATGCATTATACTTCAAGAATTTCCTTTTCTTTTGCGTCTGCGATAGAATTAATCTGAGCAACATAAGAGTCTGTAAGCTTCTGAAGTCTGTCCTCTCCCTGTTTCTGCTCATCTTCTGAGATTTCGCCTGCTTTCTGGAGCTTTTTGATATCTTCCATTCCGTCACGTCTTATGTTACGAATAGCAACTCTGGCACCTTCTGCACTTGTTTTTGCCTGTTTTGCAAGTTCCTTTCTTCTATCTCCTGTAAGAGGAGGAAAGTTAATTCTCAAAACTTTACCGTCGTTAGATGGATTAAATCCCAAATCTGCTTTTTGAATTGCTTTTTCAATTGCAGAAAGCAAACCTTTGTCCCAAGGCTGAATAACAACAAGTCTTGCTTCCGGTACAGAGACAGATGCAACTTGGTTAAGCGGCGTTTCCTGACCGTAATAATCAACACGAACCTTGTCAAAAATTGCAGCAGAAGCTCTGCCGGTTCTAAGAGCCATATATTCATTATTTAATGAAGAAACGCTCTTTATCATCTTCTCTTCGCAGTTTAAAAGTACCTGTTCCATAATTTACTCCGATAAAAACAATTTGGCCGTCCAAAGACGGCCAGGAATGTTAAAATTGTATTAAGCACCAGCAAGGAAACGCTTGTAGCTGACAATAGCAATATCTGTTCCGTGATCCTTATTAAACTTATCAAGAATCTGCTTTGTAGAAAGGTTGTCATCATTGTAGAACTGGAAAACCTGATCCAAGAGACAAATTTCTGCATAGAGTTTCTTAAGCTTTCCCTTGACAATTCCTTCAAGAACATTAGCAGGTTTGCCCATAGAAGCAACCTGTGCTCTGAAAATATCAAGCTGTTCATTCTCATAATCTGAAGGAACACACTTTTCATCAAGATACTGAGGATCTGCTGCACAAACATGCATAGCAACATTAAATGCAAAATCCTTAAAACCTTCTGCAGCAAAAGCAGCCTTATCAGATGCCTTAAACTCTACAAGAACGCCAATCTTACCATTACCGTGGTTGTAACCTACAACATAGTTGTCAGAACCAATTGCATAAGTAGTGAACTTCTTAAGTTTCATGTTCTCATGAATAACAGCAATAAGGTCATTTACCATACCTTCCATCTTGTCATCTGCTGCAGCAACTTTGTTTGCAACTGCATAATCACAGATATCCTGACCAAGCTTTTTGAACTGGTCATTCATAGCAACAAAGTCTGTTTCGCATGATACTTCACACATTGCAGCAAAATTTTCTCCAACTGTGAAAGATACTCTTCCGTTATCTGTTGCTCTGTCAGATCTTTTTGCAACAGCAGCAAGTCCTGCTTCTTTGAGATACTTCTCAGCACCGGCAAAATCACCGTTTGACTGCTGAAGAGCCTTTTTGCAATCCATGATACCTGCATTGGTCTGTTCACGGAGCTTTTTTACCATTTCCATTGTAATTTCCATAGATTACTCCTCTTCACTTTCTGCCTGAGCATCTTTGTCTACAACCATTTCTGTTGCAAGAGCTTCCTCTTCACCGTTTTCCGGGAGAGCTTCAATAATCTGAATACCTGTTTCTGTATCTGCATCAATTACTGCGTTTGCAATAATCTCAACAAAAAGTGAAATAGCTCTGATAGCATCATCATTACCAGGAATAGGGTATGTAATATCTGAAGGATCACAGTTTGTATCTACAACAGCTACTACAGGAATTCCAAGTCTCTTAGCTTCTGCAATTGCAAGATCTTCCTTTCTTGTATCGATTACGAAAATGATACCGGGAAGCTCTGTCATATCCTTGATACCTGCAAGGTTCTTCTCAAGTTTTGCCTTCTGCTTTGTAAGAAGAGCTACTTCTTTCTTTGTAAGAGAATCAAATGTTCCGTCTGCTGACATTTTGTCAATTTTCTTGAGTGTTGCAATTGATTTCTTGATTGTTGTGAAGTTTGTAAGCATACCACCAAGCCAGCGGTTGTTTAC
>JAZLGI010000109.1:0-4503 GCA_045616225.1 Sphaerochaetaceae bacterium | reverse complement strand
GACCATGCATATTCAACCTGTTTTGTTGCAACCTTGTAGAGTTCGTTTGTAGCAATCTGATCCTTGATAGCTGGTACGTTCAACTCTGACTTTCTGATTGGCAAATAACCTGTTGTAAGAGCAAAGTCTGCCTGGTTTTCTGTGTTGATGACATACTTGATAATTTCCCAACAAACGTTTGCATTCTTTTCATCTGTTGTGAGAATTGTTGCTGTACTTCCGCCAAGAGCTACTGCAGGTGTCTTGAAATAAGGCATTTCGATAGCGCCAAGGTTAAAGGTTGCTGATTTAGACCACTTTGTAATTCTGGCACTTGTTGCTGCGATGAATACAAGATTTCCTGAAAGGAATGTGTTTTCTGCTGCACTATGTGAAGAAGCAGGCATAATACCATTTTCAACAAGATAGAGCCAGAAGTTACCAACTTCGAGAGCATCTTCATTGTCAAATACTGGAACAATCTTGTCACCCTGTAATTCAACAACCGGGTTTCCGTTCTGAGAAAGCATACTCTTGAAGAGCCATACCTGGTCTGATGTATCAAAGCCGATTGTACCGGTCTTGTCTGCAATATCCTTAGCAACCTTTGCAAATTCCTGCCATGTTTTCGGTGGGTTCTTTTCAAGGTCATAACCGGCCTGCTTTGCAAGATCTTTGTTGTAGTAAACAACCTGTGAAGAGATTGCAAATGGAACAGCTGCCAACTTACCGTTGAATGTAGCATATTCAAGAATACCTGACTGTACATCGTCAAGATCAAATTCAGGATCTGTTACAAATGTTTCCATTCTGAAATCGTTGTCTTCACCAGGATAAAGCTGTGAAGCAGATGTGATAACCATATCAGGACCATTACCTGCAAGCTTTGCAGCAGATACTTTTGTTGCTGTATCTGCATAACTTCCTGTATATGTTGTTTCAATCTTGATGTTCGGATGTGCTGCTGCAAACTTTTCAACCTGAGTCTTGAAGAAGTCTCCGTTTGCACCACTGATTGAATACCAAAGCTTGACTGTTGCAGGCTCTGTTTTCCAAGCATCGTCAGCCTTGAACTGTTCTGCCGGAGCTGCAGGTGTTGCTGCAGGAGCAGCCGGAGCAGCCTTTTCATTGGTTCCGGTTGCAAAAGCTGCAAAAGCAAGAACCAATACCAAAAGAATTGATAAAGTCTTTTTCATTTTTTTCTCCTTTTCCTCTCAAGAGGAAGATTTATTACTTTACGGTAGAAGCCTAGTTCTTCATACCTGTAAGTGTTATAGATTTAACGAGTTGTTTCTCAAACAAAACAAAGATGATGAGAACAGGTACTATTGCCATAACGGCTGCAGCCATCATGATCTGGTATTCTGAAGAAGATTCGGAAACCAGATATTTCATTCCGATTGGAAGTGTTCTTAATATTTCCTTGTTGGTTGCAATCAAAGGCCAAGTGTAACTCTTCCAGTGCCCGAGGAAGCTGAACAACATTGCTGTTGCAATTGAGCTTTTACAGTTCGGAATAACAACATGGGTAAGAATTCTGAAGTATCCGCAACCATCCAACTTTGCACTGTCGCAAAGATCCTTTGGAATTGATTCAAAGAATGAGGAAAGAAGGAAGATTGTAAATGCTGAGAAAACCTGAGCAAGAATGATTCCTGAATAAGTATCCAACAAGTGAGCCTTACTGAAAATTAAGTAGAGAGGAATCAAAGTAACAACGGCCGGTACGAACATTGTTGATCTGACCAGGGTTCTGAAAAACTTTTTTCCCGGAAAATCGATAAAGACCAAAAGATATGCACCCATAACGGAAATTGTAATTTCTATTGCGCACTGTGCAACGGAGGTGAAGATACTGTTGATATAGTATCTTGCAAAAGGAATCATCTCAAAGACTCTTCTGTAGTTCTCCGGATGCCAAATACTCGGAAGCCATTTCGGAGGGAATGTATAAACATCAACTACATCTTTGAAAGAAGAAAGAATCATCCACACAAATGGAAAGATCATTGCAAGAGAACCGATAATAAGGATGATAAATGAAATCCAGTTTGTCTTTTTTACTGCCATAACAAAACCCTCCTCAGTCGTAGTCAACTGTCTTGTGAGCATCCATTCTGCTCTGAATCATTGTGATTGCAAAGATAATCAAGAACAGGATAATTGCTGCTGCACAACCACGGCCCATCTTTCCTCTTGTAAATGCCTGCTCGTAAATATAGTTGACTATCAGAGCAGATGAATACTGAGGACCTCCCTTCGGAGTCAAGATATCGACCTCTGCGAAAACCTTAAATGTATTAATGATACCTATCATAATGATAAAACTTGTAATAGGTCTCAAAAGAGGAAGTTTAATCTTCCACAATGTTTTCCAGTTTGTAGCGCCATCAACCTTTGCGGCTTCAATGTAAGAATCCGGGATATTCTGAAGTCCTGTTAAGAACAGAATTACGTTGTATCCAACACCTTTCCAAATTGAGAAAATCAAAACGGAAATAAGAGCTGTATCTGATGAGTTCAGCCATTTCAATGGCTTAAGACCTACAGCCTCCAAGGCCGCATTGAAAGGGCCGACTGTCGGATCATAGAACCAAAGCCAAATCAAAGAAGATGCAACAACAGGAACAACAACCGGTGCAAAATAAGAGCATCTGATAAACTTTCTCAATGGAATTTTCTGATCCAGTAATAGTGCAATAACCAATGCAAGTGTTGTATCAAATACAAGTTTCAGTACTGCATAAACAACAGTATTTCTCAAAGCTTTTCCAAACTTGGAATCGTCAAAAAGATACTTGTAGTTATCAAAGCCGACATACTTGGTAAAACCCTTTGTTGTATTCATGTCTGTAAAGCTGTAACGAACAACTTGAACAACAGGCAGAATAAAAAGGAAGAAAACTGCAGTCAATACAGGAATCAGAAAAACCAGAGCAACTGTCAGTTGTTCTTTTTCATAGTAGTGACCAAGAATTTTTACCTTTCCCAATCTCTTGTTCATAAATCACTCCTCAAAACGGTAATTGCAGAACCTACATTTCTTACCGTAATTGTGTTACCCTCTCTCTCGAAAGGATTTCCGTCTATTATAATCTGTGCGTTCCCGGTAAAACCGGAAAGAACAACACTATCGCAACTGTCAAAGCAAATTTGTTTGGATTCAACAGGCCCCTTAAATGTCCAATTTTCAGGATTGCTGTCAACCAAAATTCTATCTGTAAATGTCATTACTGCAGGATGTTTTAATCCATCTGCATACAGCATTCCTCCGAATACTGCACGTCCTGCAAACATAGAAGCTTCACGGACAGAAGAAATACAGATTTGTTTATACCTTGTCCATGAAGAATCTCCAATCTTTTCACCATTTAACAAAATATTGAAAGAAGTATCCAGGATGTTTCCGTTTGGTTTGCAAACAACCTGCTTTCCTTCTTTAATCATTGCCAAAGCATCAAGATTTACAAGCTGTCCGTCCTTTGTTCCCAGAAATGTATTTCCGATTATTACATCGTTGAAAGCATATCCAAGGACCTTGTTATTCTGACTGACTTCAACTGCATCAAAGGTATAAGCCTTGTAATCTTCCAATTTTGTGCTGCTGCTTTTTGCAACGATAGGACCAACGTTGGCAGTCCCTGCTGCCCAACCAATCATCTTTGGTCTTTTTGTGCTATCCGGAACCTGCTCTATTAAAGCACAGGCAATGTATGCAGCCATACCGTCACCACCTATTGATACAATAACATCCGGATTTGCACTTAAAACCTTTTCAACATTCTGTTCGATTGTTAAAACATAGCCGCGGGCAAAGCCTGAAGATTCTATTCTCTCTATATTATTATGTTCCTTTTCAAACAGAGAACCACTGAAATCTTCTACAATCAAAAGAGTATCAAACTGGTTCAACAGTTCTTTCAGTTCATTTGAAACAGAGGAGAATCCCGGCTTTGCAAATACAGCAGCTTTCATCAATATTCACTTCCTAAAATAATCTTGAAAGCCTTTCCGGCTTTGAGCATTTCAAATGCTTCCATACCCTGGGAAAGATTCATCTTGCAACTGATGAGTCTTCTGAACAAGTCCGGAGCTTCACAAATCATCTGGAAAGCTTCCTTGAAATGATGAAGGGAGAATCCACTGCAACCTGTAACATTAACTTCATTATAGTGAATTGCACCTGCATCAACATTGAGCATTTCGCCTTTTGGAAGACCCGCGAAAACAAGTAATGATCCACCCTTTCTTACAAGCGGAAGGTACTGTTCAACAAGAGCTCCGATGTTTACTGCAAGAACTACATTGTCGTATTCACCCTTGCCGACTTCTTCCGGTTTGACTACGTTTATATTCCAGGTTTTTAAGACAGATGCTCTTGCTTCTGATAGTTCTACAACAGAAAAATCGATTCCCAATTTCTGCAGGCAGAATGCAAACAAAACTCCCATCGGGCCACCGCCGACAATGAGAACCTTGCTGTAACCTTTTTTGATATTCAATCTTGAAATTCCGTTAAGAACA
>JAZLGI010000108.1:0-34943 GCA_045616225.1 Sphaerochaetaceae bacterium | reverse complement strand
AAAGAGGTGTCTGAAGATTCTGATTGGAAGATTGGAAAGGGGTTTGCAATGATTATGCAGGGAAGCGGTCTTCCTGGACTTGACCACAGTGAAGCAATTGCAAAACTTGAAACAGACGGTACTGTAATTCTCAACAGCGGTGGAGCAGATTTGGGAACCGGTCTTGACACTATCTCTGCAAAGATTGTAAGCGAAGTTCTCAAGCTTCCTATGGACAAGATTACTGTAATCTCAGGAGATACAGATTCTTGTGCATTTGATACAGGAGCTTATGCTTCTTCAGGAACTTTCTTCAGCGGAAATGCTTCTCTTGTTGCTGTAAACAATTTGAAGGAAAAGATTTTAAAAGAGGCTGCTTTCCAGATGAATGAAGAAGAGTGCAACCTTGAAATTGTGGCTCCTGGTGCAGTTAAATCTACAAAAAGCGGAAAAATACTATCATTCTATGAGCTTTCTCATACGGCATGTTCAGGGAGCGGTCACGGTCAAATGATAGCACATGGAAACTTTGTTACTGCAGCATCTTCTGTACCTTACGGTGCTCATTTTGCACAGGTTGCAGTTAATGAGAAAACAGGCGAAATCAAACTCCAGAAATTCTATGCCCTTCAGGATGCAGGAACTCCTATAAATCCTGAAATTGCACTTTGCCAAATGTATGGAGCTGTTATGAAGTCTATTGGTCATAGTCTTTATGAAGACATGAAACTGGACAAAAACGGAAAATGCATTAACGCAAACATGACAGATTACGGGGTGCCAATGATTACAGAAGCTCCGGAAGATTTCAAGAGTATTCTTATAGATGTAAATGACGCCTATGGACCGTTTGGCGCAAAATCTATTTCTGAGATTGCCTGTAACGGTGCAGCTCCTGCAATAGGAATTGCAATTCATGATGCTGTGGGAGTTTGGTTGAGAGATTGGCCTATGACTCCGGAAAAAATACTCAGAGCAATGGGAAAAATAAAATGAAAATTATGAGGGTCCGGTTTAGGCTGGCCCTCATTTTTTGCTATTGTACTGTTTAAAAAAATAAAAACTGCAACAAATTGCAACAAATCTGATAGACAAATGAAAACCGCCATGTTAAAGTTTATTACAATTAAATAAAAGGAGATAAATTATGGATTTTGCTGCCATTAAAAAAGCTGCTGAAGCTTATGGTCCTTCAATGACAAGGTTTCTTAGAGACATGATTGCCATTCCTTCTGAGAGTTGTGAAGAAAAAGGTGTCATCTACAGAATTAAAGAAGAGATGGAGAAACTTGGATACGATAAGGTTGAAATTGACAAGCTTGGAAACGTAATTGGCTGGATGGGCAACGGTGACAAGATTATTGCCATAGATTCACATATTGATACAGTTGGAATAGGAAATATCAACAACTGGACAGAAGACCCGTACAAGGGCTGGGAAAATGAGACTCAGATTTATGGCCGTGGCGGTTCTGACCAGGAAGGTGGAATGGCTTCTGCAACATATGGTGCCAAAATCATGAAAGATATGGGTCTTATTCCTGAAGGATACAAGATTATGGTTGTTGGTTCTGTTCAGGAAGAAGATTGTGACGGAATGTGTTGGCAGTCTATAGTAAATGAATATTTCAACGGACCTGAAGATGCTGCAAAGCAGATTGAATTTGTAATTTCCACAGAACCTACAGACGGTGGTGTTTACCGCGGACACAGAGGAAGAATGGAAATTAGAGTAGATGTTCACGGAGTATCATGCCATGGTTCTGCTCCTGAAAGAGGAGACAATGCTATTCATAAGATGGCAGAAATCATTGAAAACGTAAGAGATCTCAACGAGAACAGTGCAGATAATGAACATATTCACGGTCTTGCAAAGATGCTTGATAAAAAGTACAACCCAGAGCATTGGGAAGATGCACAGTTCCTTGGTCGTGGAACTTGTACAACAAGCCAGATTTTTTATACATCTCCATCAAGATGCGCAGTTGCAGATTCATGTTCTATTTCAATTGACAGAAGAATGACTGCAGGTGAGACATATCAGAGTTGTCTCAAGGAAATAGAAGATCTTCCTGCATGTAAGAAGTATGCCAAAGATGTTAAGGTTTCTATGTATATGTATGACAGACCGGCTTGGACAGGTCATGTATACGAGACAGAATGTTTCTTCCCTACTTGGATTAACAAAGAAACTGCTCCTCATGTAAAGGCTCTTGTAGAGGCACATAAGAACCTCTGGGGTGAAAACAGAATTTGGGCAGACGACAAAGCAAAAGAAAAGAGAGTTGGAAGACCTCTTTGCGATAAGTGGACATTCTCTACAAACGGCGTTTCCATTCAGGGACGTTACGGAATTCCTTGCGTAGGATTTGGTCCTGGTGCAGAGAGCCAGGCTCATGCTCCAAATGAAATCACATGGAAGCAGGATCTTGTAGTTTGTGCAGCATTGTATGCAGCAGTACCTGGTCTTTATAATCCAAGCGACAAGAAAGAGAGTGCAACAAGCTTCAGACAGGAGCTTACAGGAAACAAAATCAGATAATAATTGGGAGATAAAAATGAGTAAGACAACAGAACTTGCAAGACATCTTGAAACTCTTCACATCAACGACATGTACAAGAATGATTTTTTTTGGACATGGGATAAAACAGATGATGAAATTGACGCAGTATTTACAGTAGCAGATGCCCTGAGAGATCTCAGAGAGAGAAATAAGAGTACAAGAATCTTTGACAGCGGTCTTGGAATTTCAATTTTCAGAGACAATTCAACCAGAACAAGATTCAGCTTCGCCAGTGCATGTAATCTTCTTGGACTTGAAGAACAGGTTCTTGATGAAAAGGTTTCTCAGATTGCACATGGTGAAACAGTACGTGAGACAGCCAATATGGTTAGCTTCATGGCAGATGTAATTGGTATTCGTGATGATATGTTCATTGGCGAAGGCCACAAGTATCAGAAAACATTTATTGATGCATGTGAATATGGTTACAGACATGGTATTCTTGAGCAGAGACCAACTCTTGTAAACCTTCAGTGTGATGTTGACCATCCTACACAGTGTATGGCAGATATGCTTCATGTAATTCACGAGTTTGGTGGAAGAGAAAACCTCAAAGGTAAGAAAGTTGCAATGACATGGGCATATTCACCATCTTATGGTAAGCCTCTTAGTGTTCCACAGGGTGTTATTGGTCTTTTCACAAGATTTGGAATGGATGTAACTCTTGCTTATCCTGAAGGATACGAGGTAATGGAAGATGTTGTTAAAGTAGCCAAATCTAACTGTGAGAAATATGGTTCAAAGTTCCGCATTACAAATGACATGAAGGAAGCTTTCAAGGATGCAGATATTGTTTATCCAAAGAGCTGGGCTCCTTATGCAGCAATGGAAGAGAGAACAAAGCTTTATCAGAAGGGAGACAAAGAGGGTATTGCAGCTCTTGAGAAGAAGCTTCTTGCACAGAATGCAGAACATAAGGATTGGACATGTTCAGAAGATATGATGAAACTTACAAAAGATGGTAAGGCTCTTTATCTTCACTGTCTTCCTGCAGATATCACAGGTCTTTCATGTCCTGAAGGTGAAGTAGACAGATCTGTCTTTGACAGATACCTTGATCCTCTTTACAAACAGGCATCTTTTAAGCCATATATCATTGCAGCAATGATTTTCCTTGCACAAGTTAAGAATCCTGTTGCAACACTTATGGATCTTGATGAAGCTCCTGCAAAGAGAAAGAAGTTTTAATTAATCTGAAGAGCAACTTTAAACCCAAGTTCAGACCAAATTGTAGTTTTTACCTATTTGGTCTGAATTTTTTTTCGTAATGCTCAATTTATAAGTTTGTTTATGGCAAGTTGTGCAAGAGTAAAACCAAAGGTTCCTACAACAGTAACGGAGGAGCCTAAGACTTCTTTTGAGTAGTTTTCAAAGTGTTCTGGGGAGAATACACATTCTACTGAACCTGATGCACCTTGTTCTTTTAGTTTGTTTCTAAGACTTTTTGCAAGAGGGCAACCAAATGTTTTTGAGATGTCTGCAGTCATTACTTTGGTTGGGTCTGTTCTTTTTGCTGCACCCATAGAAGATACTATTGGTATTTGTTTTTCAAGACATTTGCAAATGAGTATGGCTTTAGCATTTATGTCATCAATTGCATCTATGGCAATATCTGCGTTTAAAAGAAAGTCTTCTATGTTGTCTTCTGACAGTTTTGCTGTGATGATTTTACAGGATGCATTTGGATTTATGTTTTTTATCCTTTTGACAGCTTCTTCTGTTTTTGGTTTTCCTATATTGTCATATAAGGAAAGAATTTGTCTGTTAAGATTTGTGATATCAAATGTGTCAAAATCTATGAGGGTAAAATTAGATATTCCTGACCTTGCAAGAGCTTCAAGTGTATATCCGCCAACTCCGCCCAATCCTGCTAAAGCAACATGAGCTTTCAGCAATTTATTCAGTGGTTGCGGACCGTATAATGCTTGGGTTCTTGAAAGCCAGTCCTGTATCATTGCAATGTTCCTCCAGTTCTTTCACAGTAAGATTAAGTTCTTTTGCCACTTTCTCATAATGTCTTCTCAGTATTTCATTATATTCGTTAGGGTTGTTCCCTTCATAGTCTGTTTCAAGAAGAAACAGGGGATTTGCTTTTGTAATCTCTTTTATATTGCCATTAAACTTAGGTCCTATTGAGATTATTATTCCAAGTTTGTATAGCTCGCTTGCAGTTTCCTTGGATCCGTTGAATCCATGCCAAAGTACTGTTTTTGGCTTAAAGGAAAAATCTTTTAGAATGTTTATCATTCTTTCAGTTGCTCTTACACAGTGCAACGAAATGGGTTTGTCTGCAGTTTTGAGAAATTCTCTGAGAAGTGTTTCCTGTTCTTCCAGTGACATTATTTTTTCAAAACGTCTGTCCAAACCAATTTCACTTTTTGAATTTTGAAATTGTTTTTGTTCGGTCTTAGAGTAGTTTTGAGGGAGTAGTTCAGAAGTACAGTAGTGTGCTTCTTGTGTTTTGAAATGACTGTGTGCGTCAAACATGTATTTATTATATCAAGGAATGTTTTATGTTGTCATGAGTTGTGGGTCAATGTTAAGATGAATTTGATTTTAGGAGGTCAAATGGAGCTCAAGCTTAACTACAAAAGAACCTTTTTAATTGGTTTTGCTTTCTTTGGTATCTTGCTTTTGTGGCAGGTCTATGATTCATGGTGTCCAACTTTTCTGACAGATATTCTTTCAAGGCGCTTTGATACGGCATCAACTCTTGATGTTCAGTGGATAGTTGGTATCATTATGGCTCTTGATAATCTTGCTGCTTTATTTTTACTTCCTGTTTTTGGAAATATTTCAGATAGAACACAAACAAAGATTGGAAAAAGAATGCCTTTTATTTTGATAGGAACTATGGTTTCTGCAATAGCATTCCCGTTTATTCCGCTTTTCTTTCATAACGGAAGTGTAGTTGGAATGATTATCGCTATGGCAATTGTTCTCATTTTCATGATGATGTACCGCAATCCTGCAGTTGCCCTTATGCCTGATTTAACTCCAAAACCGTTAAGAGCCAAGGCAAATGGAATTATTAATATTGTTGGTTATTTTGGGGGAGCTTTTGCTACGGTGCTGGGGCTTTTCTTTGTTCTTTCTAATTACATTAAGTCTCCGCAAGAAGCTAGAAATATTTGGACAATTGAATTGCCTTTTGTTATTGCTTCCGTAATAATGCTTGTCTCTGCTCTTGTTCTTTTCCTGACAGTCAAAGAAAACAAGATTATTGATGAAATCAAAGACCAGATGGAAGAGGGTGAAAAGCTTGCTGCAATTGCAGATCCTGTTGATGATGACAAGCCAATGTCAAAAGCAAATAAGATTATGCTTTGGAGTATTCTTGTTGCAGAATTTCTTTGGTTTATGTCTGATAATGCTTTGGGAACTTACATTGGGAACTATGTTATTTATCATTTGAATTCTGTTTCTTCTTCTACTACTTTTCTTGTAATTATAGGTGGAGGTGCTTCTGTTCTGGGTTTTGCTTTTGCAGGTAGTATTGCAGACAGAATAGGAAGAAAATGGACAATCTCAGTTGGTCTTTTCATAACATGTATCGGTTTGATTTTGATGACTTTTGTTCATCCTACCGGTGTTGTTATTAATAAGAACGGAGTAGATTATTTTGCTTTCCCTGCAATGCTTTACGCTGTTTGGGGAATTAAGGGATTTGGTATGGCTCTTGTTCATAATTGTTCTTTTCCAATGGTTGTAGAGCTTTGTTCTTCAAAGAAAGTAGGTAAGTTCACAGGGTACTACTATGCCGCAAGCATGACTGCTCAGACAATTACTCCCGGTTTGTTGGGACTTATTCTTTTAAAGACTCAGCTTTGGAGAACTCTTCCTGTTTATGCAGCTGTTCTTATTGTTCTGAGTTTTGCTGTATTCTCTGTTTTTGTTAAAAACATCAAGAGTAATAAAGTATCAAATATCAAAGGTATTGAGGCTTTGGGAGCAGATAATTAATGGAAGCAAATCTTACAAAATTAACGAATATGAGAATCAAGAGGACTATTGAGAATCTTGAAAAGAATAACATGAAGGCTTTGTATGTCCCAACCAAGAATGAAGCTTTGGCACTTATCAGAACTCTTTTAATAAAGGGCGAAACAATTGCCGTTGGTGGGAGTGTAACTCTTTCAGAAACAGGAATATTGGATTTAGTAAGAAACGGTGATTATAATTTTTTGGACAGATATGACAAGAATGCTTCTAAAGAAGTAATTGTCGAGCGTTTAAGACAGGGGCTTTTGGCAGACACTTTTCTCATGAGCGCAAATGCCATTACGGAAGAAGGTCAATTGTACAATGTTGACGGAAGCGGAAATAGAGTGGCAGCTTTAATCTTTGGCCCAAAAAGAGTAATTGTAATTGCAGGATATAACAAGATTGTTTCTTCTTTATCTGATGCAGTTGTAAGGGTTAAGAAGATAGCCGCTCCTGCAAACGGGATAAGACTTGATAAAGATACATTTTGTGCAAAGCATGGTAGATGTATTAAGGATTATTGCCATAGTGAAGATTTAATGGGAATTCCTGCAGGTTGTTGTCAAGACACAATTTGCTGTACTTCTGTTGTTACAGGTTTTCAAAGATGGAAGGACAGAATCACTGTAATACTTGTAGGAGAAGAACTTGGATACTGAAGAACTTTGTTATTGAAGAATCTTGTATTGAAACAATTAGGGGGCTCGTTGCAGAACCCCCTTTTTAATTACATTAGCGGTATGTTATTTTCTTTTGCAATTTTACAGTCTTCTTCCGGCCAGACAGAAGCCTGAACTTCACCTATATGTGCTTTGTGAAGAAGTAACATACAAAGTCTGCTTTGGCCTATTCCTCCGCCAATTGTTTGCGGAAAGTCTCCGTTAAGAAGGCGTTTGTGCCAGTACAGGTCTTTCCTGTATTCCATATTTCTTATTTTAAGCTGTTTTATAAGAGAATCTCTGTCTACTCTTATGCCCATTGATGACAGTTCAATAGAGTCTTCTCTTACAGTGTCCCAGACAATTATGTCTCCGTTTAGTCCCAAAAAACCGTCGTCATTAGGGGTAGACCAGTCATCATAATCAGGAGCTCTTCCACCATGGCGTACTCCGTCTGAAAGTTCTGCACCTATTCCCATAATGAAAATTGCACCGTACTTTTTTGCCAAAAGTTTTTCACGCTCTTCCGGAGTTTTGTCCGGATACATTTCAAGTGCTTGCTGACTGTGAATGAAAACAATTTCTTCAGGAAGAGTAGGCTGACATTCCGGATATTGTTCGGAAACAAGAAATTCTGTTCTTTTAACAGCGTCATAAATTTTTGTAACAACAGATTTAAGAAAAGCTATATTCCTTTGAGAATTGTCCATAACATATTCCCAATCCCATTGGTCTACGTAAAGGGAATGAATATTGTCTATATCATCATCTGCCCTAATGGCATTCATGTCTGTGTATAAACCTGTGCTTTTACCGTATCCATGATCTGCAAGAGCCATTCTTTTCCATTTTGCAAGGCTCTGGACTATTTCCATATTAAGGTTGTTCATCTTGCCAACCTCAAAACGTACAGGTCTTTCAATTCCTGAAAGGTCATCATTAATACCGCTGTTTGAAGGAACAAACAACGGAGATGTGACTCTGGATAATTTAAGACCACCTGAGAGCTCACGCTCAAAGGTGTCTTTAACAAATTTAATGGCTTTTTCTGTCTTCTTTTGATCAAGAAGCGGTTTATAATTTTTTGGAACTTTAATCATTTTCTTTAAATTTTCTTACCGTGCTCAAGGGCAAGAGTTTTTGTAGTCTGATCACATACCTCTGAAGGGCCAAAATACTGGATTGCACCCGGGTATGTAAATGATGTTTCTACTGCCCACTTGTCTCTCTGAGCTTCAAAATATTTGAACGGCTGACCGTCCAGTTCTACCAAAGCTTTTTTGATAACAGGTTTCATCTCGCCATGGCGCTGTTCCATATTCATCATCATTGTGATTGGAATTCCTCCTGCCTGCCACTTTTCTGCAGGTTCTGAAAGATTTGTAACGCTTGAGAGATAACCTGAGAGGTTGGATGCAAGCAAAATGAAAGCATTGTATCCAAGACTGTAACAGTAATCTGCATCAAAATTAGAAGGGAAAGCACAGCGTCCTTCATAACCAAAGAAGTGATGCTGGGCATTGAACTTTCCGTTATACTGTCCTTCCTTTTTGAGATAGGCAAGACGCTTTTTGACTGTTTCAATCAAAAGCTTCTCTGTTTCTATGAGACTTACCTGAACATTTCCGTGAGGGTCTCTATCCATAATGAGCTGAGACTCAATTGATTCAGGCAGACTGTTGAATACTTTCTTGGATGAAATAGAAAGAAGACTTTCTACATAGGCAATTTTAGATGCTGTTGTTTCAAGAGCATTGAATTCTTCTCCGTGAGCAGCAAGAAGGTCATTGATTTCACTTATGAGTACTTTGAGAGAAGGAACAAATTCAATAAGTCCTTCAGGAACCAGACAAACACCAAAATTGTCTCCGTTCTGTGAACGCTTCACAACTACATCTGCAATGTAGTTTGTAAGGCTTTCAATTGACATATTCTTGGCTTCTACTTCTTCTCCTATGAGACAGATGTTAGGCTGTGTCTGAATGGCACATTCAAGTGCAATATGAGAAGCACTTCTTCCCATGAGACGAATGAAATGCCAGTATTTTCTTGCACTGTTTGCATCACGCTCTATGTTTCCTATGAGTTCACTGTATGTTTTTGTTGCTGTATCAAAACCAAATGAAGTTTCAATACTTTCGTTTTTCAGGTCTCCGTCAATTGTCTTAGGACATCCTACAACACAGATATCTTCTTTTTGGGCTCTGAAATACTCTGCCAGCACTGCTGCATTTGTATTTGAGTCATCTCCGCCAATGATAACAATTGCGTTGATATTATGCTTGTGACAGACTTCTGTGCAGATTGCAAATTGTTCTGCTGTTTCAAGTTTTGTTCTGCCGCTTTGAATCATGTCAAATCCACCGGTATTACGGTATTCTGCAATAATATCATCATTAAGAAGAATGTATTTGTCTTCAAGAATTCCGCTTGGACCTCCGCAAAAACCAAAGAGTTGGTTCTTAGGATTTGCCTTTTTAAGTGCATCATAGAGACCGCAAATAACATTATGTCCGCCAGGAGCCTGTCCTCCGGAGAGTATTACTCCTGCGTGGATGACCTTATCAACATCTTTATTGGTTCCTTTTTCCATTGTTGCTTTCGGAAGACCGTATGTATTAGGAAAGAGTTTTTCCAAAGCTGCCTGATCTGACTGTGCGCTTGTTTTGCTTCCGAGTACAGGAACTATTTCTGCGATATTCTCTCTTAAAATGAGAGGAAGTTTTGGTTGGTAAGCATATCTTACTGTTTGAAGTGCTGATTTAATCATCTTTGTCCCCTATAAATATGAACAAAATTTTACTTATATCGGTTTTTTTGTTCAACAGGAAACGTTATAATATAGGTGTGAACTTTGAAATCTGGGTAGATGCAGACAGTATTCCCAAAGCTTTGAGACCCATTATTCTCCGTGCTTGTGTCAGAACAGGTGTAAAAGCAGTTTTTGCTGCTGACAGAAGTCTTGCAGATGTTGTGCAATTCATTGCAGATGATACAGCTCAGAAAAGGGCTGCAAGCGGTCTTGAAGGTGAAAATCGAAGGAAAATCAAATCAAAAATCTCTATGTGTGTAGTTAAAACAGGTGAAAACTCTGCAGATGATTATATAGTGGAGAATGCATCCAAAGAAGCTCTGTGCATAACACATGATATACCGCTGGCTTCAAGACTTCTTGAAAAAGGCTGTGTTGTTATAGATGACAGAGGGAGAGATTATAGCAAAGATAATATCAGACAGCTTTTGTCTGACAGAGCAGTTAATAATGAATTGAGAAGTTGGGGCGTTTTTGCAGAGCAACAAAAGAAGATGACAGGAGCAGATACAAAAGCATTTGCAGATAATCTTGACAGAAAGATAAGGTCATTCACCGGAGGAAGACAATGAAGTTTATTTCTTGGAATGTTAACGGACTTAGATCTGTCTTAAGCAAAGGATTTATGGATTTCTTCAATGCTCAACAAGCAGACGTATTTTGTCTTCAGGAAATAAAACTTTCAGAAGGACAGTTAAATTTGCCGCTTCAAGGTTATTATGCTTATTACAACTACGCAGAGAAGAAAGGATACAGCGGTACGGCCATTTTCTGTAAAGAGGAGCCTATAGAGGTTTCTTTTGGAGATGATAATGAGGGCAGGGTTACAATAGCAGAATTTAAAGACTTTTTTGTTGTTTGTGTGTATACGCCTAATTCTCAGGATGAACTCAAACGGTTGGATTACAGAATGGAATGGGATAGGGCGTTTAAGGAAAAAATGAAGCAGTTGGATTGCAAAAAACCTGTTTTTATCTGCGGAGATATGAATGTTGCCCATAAGGAAATAGACATAAAGAATCCAAAGACAAATTTAAGAAATGCAGGTTTTACAATAGAGGAAAGAAACGGCTTTTCTGCCTTGCTGGACAGCGGTTTTACAGATAGCTTCAGGTATTTTTATCCAGATGTCAGAGATGCTTACAGTTGGTGGTCTTACCGTTTTCATGCACGTGAAAAGAATACAGGTTGGAGAATAGATTACTGGTTGGTTTCACAAAGATACAAAGAGCATTTGAAAGGGGCTGGTATTTTCAAAGATATTATGGGATCTGACCATGCACCTGTATGGATGGAGATTTGCTGATGTCATTTGAGATAGAAATTAAAGCTCACATAGCAGATAACGAACTTAATACGGTAAAGAGTTTTTTTGATAGCTACGCCACATCTCTAAGCCTTGGAGAGATAGATAAAGATGACGTTTATTGGGGAAGACCTGATAATCTAAAGAAAGCAGTTTTCAGAACAAGACGTGAAAAGACTTCAGACGGATACAGGATTCTTTTTACTGCAAAACCTCAGAAAACAGCTTCCAACGGTATAGAATGTAACACAGAGATAGAGTTTTCTGCCCAAGACTCATGGGAAGAATGTTTGTCTTTTCAAAAAGCTCTTGGTTTTACAGTTGTAAGACACAAATTCAAAACTGGTTGGCATTATCTGGTTAAACTAAATGGGTTTGAAATTCATGCAGAAATACTCAATATAAAATATTTGGGATACTTCCTTGAAATGGAAATATGTCCTGAAACTTTGGAAGGTTTTAATAAAGAAGAGGCTGTCAAAACACTAAAAGATTTGTTGATTTTAAGTTCTCTTTCTTTGAACGCAATAGAAGCTAGAGGCTACAATGATATGTTAATTGAGTGTGGCCATCAACTTGGTTAAGGGAACACTTTACTTCATAGACCCTTTCTACATTTTCTTTTGTTATTACATCTGTAGTATTTCCCATTGCTTCAATTCTTCCGTTTTTCAAGAGAATGCAACTGTCACACCATGTTAAGACTGCGTTCAAATCATGAAGCACGCATAACACGGTTTTTCCTGTTTTTGACAGCTCTTTCAAAAGTGAAAGAAGAATAATCTGATGTTTTGGATCCAAATTGTTTACCGGTTCATCCAGAATAATGCATTGAGTATCCTGGCAAATTGCCCTTGCAAGCATGGTCATCTGCATTTCTCCGCCTGATATTCTGGTAACAAGTTTGTCTTTTAGGTAAGTTATTCCTGTAAGCTTCATAGCTTGTAGAACTTTTGAAGAACTATTCTGTTGAGCAAAATTGCCCATGCTGACAATTTCTTCTACTGTAAACTCATAGGGGATAGTTGAATTCTGACCCACAAAACTAAGTTCTTGGGCAAGTTCTTTTTGCTTAAGAGCTGAAACATCTTTTCCTAAAATAAAAACAGAATTCCCACTAGCTTTCAATTCTTTGATAAAGAATTTCAAAAGAGTGCTTTTCCCACTTCCGTTAGGTCCTATGAGTGCTGTAAAGCTGCCTTTTGCTGTTGAAAAAGAGAGTTTGTCAAAGATTTGTCTTTCTTCATATCCTCCGCAAAGGTTGCGTACATTAAGAGTATTATTCATTTCATCCATGATTTTCTCCTTTTTAGAAGAATAAAAAACAACGGAGCTCCAAGGATGGAAGTTATTATTCCAACAGGTAATTCAGAAGGAGATAAAACAGTTCTTGAAATAATGTCTGAAATTAAAAGTAAGTTACTCCCCATAAGCATAGACAGGGGAATTAAATGTTTATGTTTTGGTCCGCAGATAAGTCTTACAAAATGAGGACTCATAAGTCCTACAAAACCAATTACTCCGCAGTATGAAACAACAGCTGCTGTACTAATTGAGGCTATGAGAAGCAGTTTTATTCTGCTTCTATATATATTTACACCGGTAGAGAGGGCAGTAGAATTGTCCAACAGCATTATATCCATAGCAGAACTGTCTGCTTCCAGAAGAATGAAAACTGTCAAAAGTATTAACAACTGAATTATGCATCTTGTCCAAGTGCTGTTTGCGAGGCTTCCCATTGTCCAATACATAATGGCTTCCAGTTCTCTTTTCTTAATATAAACCAATAAAGTCGTAAGAGCAGAAAAAAGAAAATTCATTGCAATTCCGCTTAAGAGCAGTTCAAAGGCATCATGTTTTGAAGTTGAAAAGAGAAGAACCGCAGCAACCATAGCTCCAAAGAAAGCAACTATAGGAAGAGTAGCAGAAGATAGGCTAAGTCCAAACAATAAGGCAAAAGCTACAGAAAGAGAACTTGCACTGGATATTCCAAGGACATAAGAATCTGCCATGGGATTTCTGAAAACGCACTGGAAAACCAAACCGCTCAAAGCCAAGAGTGCTCCTGAAAGTACCGCACAGGTTGCTCTCGGAAGCCTCATTTGACGTATTATATATACAGATGACTTACTGCAGAGTTCCGGTTTAAAAACAGCAACAAGAACATCAAGAGCCTTGATTTTAACTGCTCCCAACATGGCAGACAAAACTAACAAAACTACCAGAAGAATGCAAAGAAAAATGAATAAAAGAGTAGTTCTTTTCATTGGAACAACTCCGGATACAACGCCTTGGCAAGTTCTGAAACAAACAAAGGACTTCTAACGCCTTGTCTGTCTGCAATGTCACCGTTAATTATCAATATTTTACCGGTAAGTTTTGAGTATGGTTCTGTATTTCTGAAGCCGTCTTCATTTGCAGGTGAATAGGGATAAGTTGGAAGAATAATTAAGTCCGGATCTTCTGCAATTAAAAGTTCCTGGCTTACAGACCATCCTTTTGAATTTTTAGCTATGTTTCTGCCCCCAGCAAGTTCAATCAAATCATTAAGATATGTATCACCAGTTGCTGCAAAATCTCCAAACATTCCCCATCCAAGAAGATAAACGCAGCTTTTTTGTTCTGATAACTCTTTTGTGATATTGGAAATAAAGTCAAAGCTCTCTTTAATCTTCAAACAGAGTTCCTTTGCTTCTTTTTCCCTGTTTATTGCCAGACCCACATTGTTAATCAAATCATAAGTTCCCTCAACGGTCTCTTCGCACAGAATATGACAGACTTTAATACCTGCACGTTCCATTGAATCTTTATAAGAAGGGTCAAGAAGACTTGCGGCAAGAACGACATCCGGCTGTAATGAAACTATTACTTCTACATTTGGCTGCCATACATTTCCGGCACATTCTACATTTAAGACTTCTTTGGGATAATTACAGTAGTCAGACCTGCCTACAAGGTTGTCACCGGCACCCAGGGCATAAACAATCTCTGTGATATTAGGAGCCAATGAAATAATTCTTAAACTGTCAGAAGCAGATGAGGCTTCAACAGTACCTGAAGCAAAGACAAAAGCACAGACAACCAGACAGAACAAAAATAAAAAGAAGATTTTTTTCATATACCCTCCTGTTTTGGGGGTATATTATCAGATGTACCCCTTGATCTATTCTCCGCAGACCAGACACAAAAGTGTCAAAGGATTGTACTCAAGAGGTCTCCTGGCTCAAAGGACTTCACAACGTCTTCCCGGATTTCTCCAGTGACATATTGCTGTGCACACCTTTCTTACAGTGGCGGGACCGCACCGGATTTTCACCGGTTTCCCAGATTTGAATACACTTTAATGTTATTTTCAAAATCTTATACTGTCAATAATTCTTTGAAAGCTGATTTGAAAGCTGTTTAACATTGGTTCTTGCAGACCTTTTTGTTAAAAATCCGAAAAAAGTCTGCAAAATTGCAGACTTTTAAACAAGAAATGAAAAATAAGTCTGCAAACAAAAATCTTCAGAGAAACAAAATTCCAAACACAGCACCAATAAATACCCATATAATAGGGTGGACTTTTGAAAAAAGCTTTGTACAAACAAAGATTAAAGCAAAGCCTGCAAGGTTTATCCAACTTATACTGCCGTCTCTTATAAAGGTAATCTTTGAAAGAACATACAGGGCATAGGCAATAAGACCTACAACAACAGGTCTGAGATATTTGAATGCATTGTCTACTATGGGGCTGTTTCTGAATTTCTCCATAAATCTGGCAACAATTAATATAATAAGAAGACTAGGAAGTGCAAGTCCAAGTGTTGCAGTTAATGCACCTACAATACCATAGGTCGTGAAACCAACATAAGTTGCCATATTTACTCCAATAGGACCAGGGGTAGATTCTGCTACGGCAATCATGTTGGCAAGTTCATTCATTGTGAACCATTGGGTCTTTTCACTTATTGCTGTAAGAAAAGGAATAGTTGCCATTCCTCCGCCAACTGCAAAAAGTCCCGTTTTAAAGAATTCCCAGAAAAGCTTTAGAAGAATCATTTTTCCTCCTTTTTCCTGCTGAAATAAAATACGGCAAGACTTAGAAGAATTGTACTGATTGTGATGATAACCGGTGATATTCCAAGTATGATTTCTGCAGCAAGAGAAAAAATACCAAGAATTATTCCTTGGACGTTTTTTATTGATTTTTTTGCCATTTTAATCAGTGAACCAAGGATTAATGCACACACAGATACACGTATTCCATTGAATGCTTTGTTAAGATAAATATTGTTTTGATAAGCCTTTAATACAGATGCCAATGCTGTAATTATAAAAAGTGAAGGAAGAAGAATTCCAATTGTTGCAAAAACAGAGCCAATAGTTCCTCTCTTTTTGTAACCAACAAAAGTGGCTGTATTTACCGCAATGACACCCGGAGTCATCTGACCAATGGCAAAATAATCAAGAAGCTCATCAGATGTTATCCACCCATGCTTTTGAACACATTCACGTTCAAGCATAGGAAGCATAGCATAGCCTCCGCCAAAAGTCATTATGCCTATTTTGAAAAATGATATAAGAAGACCAAAAAGTGTTGTCTTTTCGGTGTTAGGATTATTGATATTTTGCTGTTTCATTTCTGACCATTGAGTCACACAGTTCATTGAATTTTATACCTGCATGACCTTTTACCCAGTTCCAAATGATATTGCACGAAGCATTTAACTTGTCAAGTTCTTCCCAAAGTTCTCTGTTTTTCACAGGCTCTTTAGAAGCTGTTTTCCAGCCCTTTGCCTTCCAATTATAAATCCATTGAGTAATACCGTTTTTCACATACTGACTGTCTGTGTTTATTGTTATGGATTTTGCATCTATTATCTTACATGCAGAGATGGCATTTATAACTGCGCAGAGCTCCATTTTGTTGTTTGTTGTCTGAGCTTCTCCGCCACTGGAAGTTGAAATGACATTACCTTCTTCATCTATAAGCACATAAGCCCAGCCGCCAGGTCCAGGATTTCCGCTGCAACCGCCATCTGTAAAAACACTAATCTTGTTCATTGTACCTCCACGACTCCACCAAGAGCTTTGCAGACATTCTTCCATTCTTCAGGATTCATATCATACAAAAGCTGTGCAGCCTCTTTGGTGTGGTTTCCTGCATTCCAAAACTCAAGAATGAGTGAATAAGCTTTGCTTTCGTTTAATTTGGATAGAGCAGAAACCTTTTCATAAAAATACGTTGGATTTGAAGTGTCTAATTCATACAGTAATGAACTTGTTTCTTCTTCTATCTGATAGGAATTGTTTTCTTTTGCAAGTTTAAGTCTATACTCCAAAAGCTCTTTTTTGCCGGTTTCACGGTAAGCTTCCAAACAAACAGACATTGCTTTCATTGGTTTTTGCAAACTATTGAACAAAACTGCTTTGTTGTAGAAAAGGCGCCAGTCCGGGCAGGTTTCAATAACTCTGTCGTAAACTTCAATTGCCTTTTCTGTTTCTCCAAGAGTGCAGTATCTGTCTGCCAGCTTTATTGCAT
This sequence comes from Sphaerochaetaceae bacterium, assembly GCA_045616225.1. Classification (GTDB taxonomy): domain Bacteria; phylum Spirochaetota; class Spirochaetia; order Sphaerochaetales; family Sphaerochaetaceae; genus JAZLGI01. The sequence goes on along the minus strand of JAZLGI010000108.1, from coordinate 18,115 downwards.
TTGCAACAATCTCGTTTCTGTCTGACTCAGAGATTGTGCTGCATGAAACACATGCAGCACAAATAAGTAAAAGCAGAATGAATAAAGAATTAACCCAATACAGTCTCTTCAATTTTCTTTACCTGTGATCTATAAAGATTGTTTATTGTAGTTCCGTAATCTGCAATAAGCTGAATCATGTTTCTAGGATTTCCAGGAAGGTCTACACCATTGAGTCTGTCACCTGCATCTCCAAGACCAGGAAGAATGTAGGCTGCATCATTAAGAATAGGATCCATCCAGAGAGTGTATACCTCGCATCCTTCTATTGCTCTTACAATTCTCAAAGCTCCTTTAAGTGCGCTTATGACATTTATGAATTTTACACTCTTTGGTTTTACACCATTGTCTTTGAGATATTTTACTATTGTTACCAGACTTCCGCCTGTTGCATTCATAGGGTCTGCAAAGATGAGATCTTTTCCGTTTAGTTCTTCAAGATTAAAGAATGATCTGTCAAGGTCAAGGACATAATCCATGTTCTTTTCTTTTTTTGATTCATCTCTTTTAATCTTAAAAAGTGCAAATGGGGTTACAAAACCGTCTGAAGAATAATCCTGAATTTCTTTGCTTATAATCATGGAAGGAAGTAAGGCACCTCTGAGCATGACACACATAACGGCATCTTTTGTAACACTGTCTACATCAGGAATTCTGTGAACTGCATAATTTTGACACGGATTTGTAACAGGTGTTTTTGTAATGATAGATCTTTTGTTAGGAAGACATGCATCTGCAAAAACGTGAGAGAAGAGAAGTTCATAAGCTCTCTGAATATAATAGAGAAATTCTTCATGTCCTGTTCTTGGGTCTCTTAGTTTTGCAATAAGTCTGCTGGCTTCACCGTGTTGTTCCTGCGGAGTCTCAAAACAATAAACATGAATTCCAGGTTCTTTTCCTGTGACTTCTTCAAGATAGCTGCCTATTTCTGAACTTGAGCTTACAAGTTCTTCACTTGATTTTTGGACCGACTTAAGATCCGTTGATTTTTCAATGGCTTCACAGGCCTTGAGTGACTTATCGTAAAGTTTGTTTACATGTTCAATTTTCTTATGGTCTTCTTCTGTAAGAAAGCCATCCAAATCTGTTGCGTGAAGAATAATCTTGTTGCTCATCATTACCTCCGTAATTTAATTGAATTTTATACTCAATATGGATATTAAACAACATGATTTTCTTGTATACTTGCATACCGTAGGCTTGACCTACAGGAGGTTTTTGTTATGAAGATGGTATTTTTAGGCCCTCCGGGAGCAGGAAAGGGTACTGTAGCAGCAAAGGCAAAAGAGTTTTACTCTATCCCACATATTTCAACCGGTGATCTTTTCCGTGCAAATATTAAAAATGAGACAGAACTTGGAAAGCAGGTAAAGGCTATTCTTGCTTCCGGTGGTCTTGTTCCGGACAGCATTACCATAGAGATGGTAAGAAACAGGCTTGCAGAAGATGATTGTAAAAAAGGGTTTATTCTTGACGGTTTCCCGCGCACAATTCCGCAGGCAGATGCACTTGCAAAGATGACAGATTTGGACGCTGTTCTTAACTTGGATATTTCTACAGAAGATGTCGTAATTCGTCTCTCAGGCAGAAGAATGTGTCCTTCAACAGGTAAGATTTATCATGTTGTTTTTAACCCTCCAAAAGTAGAAGGAAAAGATGATGAAACAGGTGAGGATCTTATCCAGAGAGATGATGACAAGGAAGATGCAATAAGACACCGTCTGGAAGTTTATACGGCACAGACAGAGCCTCTTATTGATTACTACACAAAAAAAGGTCTTGTCAGAACTGTAAAAACAAACAATGAAATGGAACCGGAACAGGTCTTTGATGCTGTTGTGAAGGTTCTTGCAAAATAAAGAACAGGGGTTGCCGCCGGCAACCCCATTTGTTTTTCTTCGGTCTTTATTTTTCTACTGCGTCAGGGTAGAAATAATCATTTACATTTATTCCTGTACTGTCTAATCCGTAATCAAGGTAGGCATTTTTGTGTTTAACTGAGAAGGTTCCGTCTGGTTTTATTGAAATAACCATGCTTCCGCGTTGTTTTCCAAAGGAAGCTATGTCTGTGTAAGCACTGTTGTCAATGGAGTTTCCGTAGGCCAGGGTTACACCTTTGTATTTGACTGTGGCATTATTAACGTGGTCATGGGCAACAAATACGGCATCCAGCAAGTCTGCTCCGTCAGGGCCTAAGGTTTCAAAGAAGATGTCTACGTCTTTTGGGTCTTTTTCTGTTTGACCGCAACCTCCATACCAGATTCTTTCTCCCATTTGAGCATCTATCTTCTCGTTCCAGAATCCGCTTATGAATTGTGTGTCTTTGGTATCCTTGAAGTTGTTTGCCTCTAAATCTCTATATGCTGAAACGAATTCTCCTACAGGGATATGAAAAAAGAAAAGAGCTTTTTTTGAAAGTGATTTTTCTGAAAGAGAGGTAAGTGTTTCTTTTGCCCACAAAACCTGATTGTCATGAATTGTGTCATAACGGAAATTGATACTTGAAGAGATTTTGTTGTCTACGTAACTGTTTGAGTCCAAAAGAATTAATGTTTTTACTATTTGACCTTTTGAATTCTTTATGAGAATACACTGATTTGTAACTCCGTAATCTTCAAAACTTGGGTCAAAAATACAATATTTATATTTATCTCTTTTATATAATTTGCCAAGATTCTCTCTATTTGTGAAATCAAAGGCTTCTGTGTCATGATTACCGAATGTGATTGAGAAATAAGCTTCAAGCTGTTCAAACATTTCAAGAACAACTTTTGAAGTCATCTTATTGTTAAAGGTCATTCCGCCGTTGAAGATTGGAGCCGGAACGCAGAAAACACTGTCTCCGTTGAGAATTACAAGGTCCGGTTTTTCTTTCTGAACCATTGTCATTACCTGATTGATGGCTTTTTTGTCTCTCCTTATGCTTGCATATCCTCCGCAAATATGAAGATCATTAAGCTGCATCACTTTAAAATCTTCATCTGTCCTGAAAACAAAAAATCCTTCTTCTCCTAATTCCGGTTCAAGCCTCTGCTCATAATCTACTTTATCAAATTGCTTGATATAGCTCCTGAGAATAATTTGGGCAATATTTGTCAAAATAAGATGAAGTACAATAAGACCGAAAAAAACAATTCCAATAATCCTTAAGACTTTTTTTGCTTTTGATTTCATTATTTTAGTTTCTCCGGTTCTGTCGCTTTTATTAACTCTATTGCAAGGATATCTGTTGGGTCTATGAGAGTAATGCCTTCAAATTCTGTCTGTTTTGGAAAAACAAGAGGAAGCTCTGTGCAACCTAGTATTACGGCTTTGCATCCTGCATTTTTAAGATAACTGACTGCTTCTTTTACAGCAGTATCTGCTTCTTTTGAAATAGAAGAGCTTGCCTTGATTCCGTAAGTTTTGTTGTATATGGCATCATGAACTTTTTCTTGTAGTTCCTCTGATGCTTTTACAAGTTCCAAATTAGGATAAGACTTGAAATACTGGTCATAGATTCCTGTTTGAAGTGTTCCCAAAGTTGCCATGATACCAATCTTTGCACACGGAAACTTTTCATTGATTGTTTTGCAGGTAGAATCAATCATGTTTATAAATTTGACTCCTTCCGGCACTTTTACCATTCCTGCAATCTTAGGAGAGTGGGCTGTGTTGCAACAAAGACCTACAGCAGTAGCTCCGCATAAAGCAAGCTTATCCATGCATTTTTGGATTCCCGGAACAGGATTTTCTCCGCCGTTGAGAAGATAACCTGTTCTATCCGGAATGATAGACGGACAGGATACCAGATAAAGATCTATATGTTCCTGGTCTTTGTTTGCCTTTGTATGGGAAAAGATTTTTGTTGCCAAGTCTGTTCCTGCAGAAGGTCCTACGCCTCCTATAATTCCTATAGCACTCATTCTTCAAACTCCTTTATCTGGGATTGCATTGCTTTTTCAAAAAGGTTTTTTCTTGCTGACTGAGTTTGTCTGAATTCAAATGTTTCATTCTCAGTAGAAAATGAGGCAGAGGACAGAAGGAATTTCTTTCTAAAACTCCAGCTTTTTACAGCCTTTCTCTTTATTACTTTTACCTGTCCTGCAGTTAAGGCTCCTGCCTGAATAATGAATATTCTATAATCTGTGATTGCCAGCATTTGTCTGCTTGAACCGTAAACTCCTGTAAGAACACAGAGTAGGGTTTCATCATTGTTTATAAGCCGGGCAAGAGTTTTTATCTCCAGTCTGTAATAGTATTCACTGTAAATTCCAAGTTCTGAGAGCCTTGACATAATATCTTCTTTTCTTGCCATCTTTGCCTCCTGAGAACAGTATAACATATTTTTCACCCTCTTTAACAACAACAGCCTTTATTTTTCTTTTCCGTGAGATATAATGAAAAAAGAATATTTACTTTGGAGGAATATTATGGACAAACTCGCGGTTGCACTTAATGACACACTTAAGCAGACAACTGTATACTCAATGCTCTCTGATTACGGTACAAGAATGTACGTTCCAAAAGGAATTATTGTTCAGAGTGCAGAAGCAAAGAAAAAGGCAAACAAGTACAATGCTACAATTGGTGTTGCTCTTGACCATGGTACTGCAATGTTTATTCCTGGAATGAAAAAGCAGTTTGCAGATACTATGAAACCGGGTGAAATTTTCCCTTATGCACCAATGGGCGGAGTTCTGGCTTTAAGAGAAGTCTGGCAGAAAGAAATGCTTGTAAAGAACCCTCTTCTTGAAGGAAAAATCATTTCAAAACCTGTTGTATGTAACGGTCTTACAAATGCTTTAAGCATTGTTGCTTCTCTTTTCCTTGACAAAGGAGATGAGGTTGTTCTTCCTAGCATGTATTGGGAGAACTATGATCTCATTTTGGAGGAACAGCGCCAGGCAAAGAGAATTTTCTTTGACAACTTTGACGGAGAAGGTTTTAACGTAAAGGGTCTTGATGCAGCTATTGCTTCTGCCAAGGGAAATAAGGTTGCAGTTCTTCTCAACTTCCCTAACAACCCAACAGGTTACACACCTACAAATAAAGAATCAGATGAAATTGCAGCAGTTCTGAAGAAGCATGCAGATTCAGGAAAGAAGATCATTGTTATTTCTGATGATGCTTACTTTGGTCTTTTCTTTGAGAAAGATACCTGCACACAGAGCCTTTTTGCAAAGGTTTGCAATGCAAGTGAAAATCTTCTTGCAGTTAAGTGTGATGCAGCAACAAAAGAAGAGATGGTATGGGGCTTTAGAGTTGCTTTCATTACTTATGCTATGAAGGGAGCAACAGAAGAACAGTTAGATGCTATTGTTCAGAAGACAATGGGTGCTATTCGTGGAACTCTTTCAAACTGCAGCATGTCAGGACAGAACATTCTTCTCAAGGGAATGCAAGATCCAGATTACCATGCAGACAAGAAGGCCGGAATTGAAAAAGTAGGTGAGCGTTATCATGCAATGAAGAAAGCTCTTGCAAAATATGCAGATAAGGATTGCCTTAAACCATATCCTTTCAACAGTGGCTATTTCATGAGTTTCTATACAAAGTGTGATGCAGAAGCTCTCAGACAGCACTTGCTCAATAATTACGGAACCGGTTCCATAAGACTTGGCGAACATCTTCTGAGACTTGCATTCTCAAGTATAGATATAGAGAACATAGAAGGCCTTGTAGAAACAGTCTACAAAGCAGCTTCAGAGCTTTAATTATTAGGCATTAAATGAGGGCATAATGCTTTTATCAGTAAAAAAATACTCATAGTGTTATGCCTTTGTTTATGATAACATCTATTTTGAAGGTGTTTTTGCCTTTTTGATTTATTGTTTTTTTTCACCATTAGGAGGTAGTTTTATGGCAGAAAAAAAGGGTATTCTCAAGAGTTATCTTGAGTTTAATGTACTTTACAAGATTCTTATTGGTCTTGTTCTTGGTGCAATAGCAGGTATTATTCTTGCTTCATCCGGTATTACAGCAATTCCGGCATGGCTTTCAATGTTTGGAACAATCTTCACAAGACTTTTGAAGATGATCATCATTCCTATCATTGTTGGTTCACTTGTTGTTGGTGCTTCATCAGTTTCTCCGGCAAACGTTGGAAAAGTTGGTATTCGTATCATCATCATCTACCTTGCAACATCTGCAGTCGGAGTTATCATTGGTCTCATCATGGGTGGCGTTTTCCAGCCAAATGCAGGTCTCGCAGCAGCACAATCTCTCGCAGCTGATGCAGCAGGAAAGACAGCTGAGTCAAACGTATGGAAGGTTATCTATGAAATCGTTCCAACAAGCGTTCTCTCATCTCTTGTAAACGAAACTGTTCTTCAGGTTATTTTCTTTACACTTTTGTTTGGTCTTTGCCTCTCATTCCTCAAGATTTCCAAGGAAGAAAGAATTGCTAAGGCAGCTCAGACAATGTATGAGATTTTTGACTGTCTCACAGAGATTATGATGAGAATAGTTAACGGTATCATGCAGTACGCTCCTATTGGTGTTGCTGTTCTTATTTGTGAAGTTTTCGCAAAGAACGGTGCTAAGGTTGCAGGTTCTCTCGGAATCGTTACAATTGCATGTTTCCTCGGTTATGCTATTCATATCATTCTTGTTTACGGCGGACTCCTCAAAATCTTCAAGATTAAGATTGGTCCTTTCTTCAAGGAAGCAAGAACTCCATTCATCACAGCTTTTGTTACACGTTCTTCAAACGGAACACTTCCTACAACAATGGCAGCTGCAGAAAACCTTGGTCTCGACAAAGAAGTTTATGCATTCAGCCTTCCACTTGGTGCAACAATCAACATGGATGGTACAGCAATCTATCAGGGCGTATGTACATGGTTCCTCGTTCTCTCAGCAATGGGCAGAGGACTCACATTTGGTGAGATGGGTATGATCGTTCTTCTTGCAACACTCGCTTCAATTGGTACAGCTGGTGTTCCAGGTGCTGGTGCTATCATGCTTGCTATGGTCATGCAGGGAATTAACCTCCCACTCGAAGCAGGTACAGACCTCGCCGGTGCTTATGCAATGATTCTTGGTATTGATGCTATCCTTGACATGGGAAGAACAGCTCTCAACGTTGTTGGAGACCTCACATGTTCTTGCTGTGTTGGAAAGAAGCTTGGATTTGTCAGAGAAGGTTCAGCTCTTGCAAATTAATCCAACCCTATTGGAAAACATAAAAGCGGCAGTTTAACCACTGCTGCTTTTTTTATGCGCAAATGAGCAACTTCAAGAACTCCTTCATAAATCCTGAACTTCTTACTGAAATGTTCAGACTAAAATGGCATTCTTGTAAAACAGTCTGAACTTTTTTCTGAAATGTTCAAACTAAAATGGCTTTCTTATAAAACAGTCTGAACTTTTTACTGAAAGGTTCAGACCAAAATAGCATTCTTGTAGAACAGTCTGAACTTTTTACTGAAAGGTTCAGACTAAAATGGCATTCTTGTAAAACAGTCTGAACTATAAGGCAAACTGTTAAGTCCAAAGCAGGATAATGTATTATAAAAGAAGGGCTGCAACTATGAGTTACAGCCCTTGAAAATATGGTTACGGCTTAAATTAATAAGCAGCGTTGAGCCATGTGATACCGTCAATAACATTTGTGAGGTATGGTGCACTCTGGAATTCCGGATAAGATTCGTGGAATACTCCATCCCAAACTGCTTCGTGAGCATCTGCTGCGAAGTCACCGTCTGTATCAACTGCAAATGCATGATCAAGCTTCTTTCCACCGTCAACTGTGAACTTTGAAATATCAAATACGTTAATCTTTCCGGCCTTGAGATCTGCAATAGCTTTATCAATAGCTTCCTGTGTTCCAGGAGCTGCAATAGCTGTGTTAAGCTTTGTTACTGCAACTTCACCGTTTGCAAGTGTTCCACAGTAGTCACTTGGGTTTTCTACGCCATCAATAACGTTCTTGATGAATGTATAGAAGTATGTTGTCCAGTCAATTCTACATGAGAGAAGAGAAGCTGTTGGAGCCTGCTGTGTCATATCTGTGTTGTATCCTGTATGGAATACGCCATGCTTTGCTGCTGTTGTTGCAGGAGATGTTGTATCTGAGTGCTGTGAAATAAGAACTGCGCCGTTTGCAATGAGAGCTTCTGTTGCAGCTGCTTCAAGAGTTGAATCTCCCCATGAACCAACGAACTGAACAATCATCTTTGCTTCAGGACAAACACTTCTGATTCCAAGGAAGTATCCTGACATACCGGAAATAACTTCTGCAAAGGAGTAAGCACCTACATAACCCACAATTGCCTGATCCTTTGTGATTTTTCCTTCACTGATAAGCTGGTTGAGTTTCATACCTGCTGCAATACCTGCGACATAACGACCTTCGTAAATAGATGCAAATGCGTTGTATGTATTGTCTCTTCCGTCTATCTGAGAACCGCAGTTTGTAAGACCAACAAATTTTACTTCTGGGAATTCATCTGCAACAGGTGCCATGTACTGCTCAAAACCATAAGAGTTGTTGAAGATAATCTTACAACCGGCAGCTGCAAGCTCGTTGTTTGCATCTGTTACTGAAGAATCTTCATAGTGGTTTCTATCGCAGAGAAGTTCAACTTTGTAACCTTCTTTGTTGAGTTTCTCAATAGCAGCTGTCATACCATTCATGAAGTTCCATGTGTAACCCAAGTCATTTTCATCATTAATTACAACGAAACCAACTTTTGTTGTTTCCTGAACCGGCTCTTCTTTTGTACCATTGGCAAACACTGTCATAGCAAGAAGAGCAATGATAAGAATAGCTAAAACTTTCTTCATACTTTTTTCTCCTTTTTACCTATTTTTTTCATCTTTTGATTGAAAAACATTTCCGTATAATCGCAAAAAACAAAATTTGCTACAACCGGATAATTGAATTTTAACATAAATGCAACAACGTGCAACAAAAACCTTAATTATTAAGAAAAAAAATCCCGAAAATAAATTCGGGATTAAAAAAATGGTTGCAAAACTCAACGCTCTTCTCTGAAGTAATTCAAACCAAGTGATGCAGGTGGTTGTTTTTCTTTGTTGTTCTTCATACTTGCAATTACAAGAACAATGATTGTAACCACATAAGGAAGAATCTTATAAAGTTCAGTAGGGAAGAACGGAACTATAATCCAAAGATACATAATCATAAGAGCACCGAACAGCATTGAACCCCAAATGCCGTTAAGAGGTTTCCATGTGCAGAAGATAACAAGTGCAACTGAGAGCCAACCAACACCTGAAAGAGAGCCTTCTATCCAAACACAACCTGCAGTTGTCATTGTATAGACCATACCTCCTATAGCGGAAATACCTCCGCCTACGATTGTGGCTATATATCTGTATTTGACTATGTTGATACCTGCGGCGTCTGCTGTTACAGGAGATTCTCCCACAGCTCTGAGATAGAGACCTTTCTTTGTCTTTGTAAGGAAGATATGCATAAGAATTGCAACAACAATACAAAGATAGAAGAAATGAGGCTGTCCGAATACTATTTTTCCAATCACTGGAATATTTCTGAGAGCTTCCGGAAAGATTTTAAGAGAAAAAGCTTCTTTGAGGTGGTTTGAAACAGAAACATAACCTCCGACTTTATTTCTCATATGTTCACCTACAAACTTTGCAACACCTGTTCCAAAAGTAGTCATTGCAAGACCTGTTACGTTTTGGTTTGCTCTTAATGATACTGTGATGAAACTAAAAATGAGACCGGCAACAGCTCCTGCTGCAAAAGCTCCTAAAATTGCGACAAATATTGCAACAAAACCAACAGAAGAAGCTTCTCCTACAAGTGCTTCATATCTGTTTGCGGCAACAAGACCAAAGATTCCTCCCATGTACATGATGCCTTCTACACCAAGGTTGAGGTTTCCTGATTTTTCTGTAAGAACTTCTCCTATAGTTCCGAACATGAGAGCTGTAGCATAGGTTCCTGCAGCAGCTATAAGTGCTATAAACATATTAATCATACGGCAGCCCCCTTATCTGTTTTTTTTCTGAAAATGATTCTGTAATTTATGAAGAATTCACATCCAAGCATACAGAAGAGAAGAATTCCTGAAACAATTTCTGCTACAGAAGCAGGTACTCCAAGTTTCTGGTTTAGAGTCTTGGAACCTTTTCCTATTACTGCTAAAAGAGCAGAAATTGCAATCATTACAAATGCATTCAATTGAGAAAGCCATGAAACAGTAATTGCTGTGAAGCCGTTGCCATCTGCAACTACACTTGTAAGTGTATGGTTTGCTCCTGCAATAATAAGGAAACCGGCAATTCCGCTTATTGCACCGGATAAGAACATTGTTCTTACCATAATTCTTCCGACATTCATTCCTGCATAACGTGCAGTGTTTTCAGAATCTCCTATAACTGCAACTTCAAAACCATGTTTTGTTTTTGTCATGTAAATATGCATGAAAACAACTATGAGCAGAACAATAATCCAACCGCAATGAACCCCAAAAACATCAGGAAGATAAGTTTTTTTGTCAAACATAGGAACAATCTGAGTTCCTTTTCTTCCTTCCCAAGGTCCGCCTTGAAGCCATGCAGCTATTCCAATAGCCACATAGTTCATCATTAGGGTGAACAGCGTTTCGTTTGTGTTGTACTTTGCCTTGAAAAAACCCGGGATAAGGCCCCAGATGCCTCCCATAATTGCTGCTGCAATAAACATCATTACAAGAATGAGGAAACTTGGAATGTTTGATTTTCCAAACCAAATTGCAATGGCAGAACAGGCAATTGCTCCTGCCGTTAACTGACCTTCTGCTCCAATGTTCCAGAATCTCATTTTGAAACAAGGTGCAATTGCCAAAGCACAGCAGAGAAGTGGAATCATTTTCTTTATTGTCTGCTTAAGGTAAATTGCGTTTCCCAAAGAACCCTGAACAATTACTCCATAGGCTCTAACAGGATTTACACCGGTAAGAAGAATTGGAATACTTCCCAAAATCAGAGCAACTACAATAGATGCTGCTCTAATAGCCAAGGCTTTCTTAGGATCCATTAAATCACGCTTTGCGAGACGAATCAACGGAGCTTTTTTTAATTCTGCCATTACTTTGCCTCCTTACCGCCAACTGTTGTCATCATGAAACCGATTTCTTCTTTTGTTGTAGTTCTTGCATCAACAATGCCTGAAACTTTTCCGTCGCAAAGGACAAGAATTCTGTCACAAAGTTCAAGAAGAACATCCAGCTCTTCTCCAATGTACAAGACAGCAGCTCCGTTCATCTTTTGCTCTGTCAGAAGATTGTAGATAGCATAGGAAGTATTGATATCAAGTCCTCTTACTGCATAGGCTGTAAGAAGTACAGGAGGCTGAGAAGCAATTTCTCTTCCTACAAGAACTTTCTGAATATTTCCTCCGGACATTCTTCTTACTGGAAATTCTGTTGAAGGAGTGACAACTTCCAATTCTTCCCAAACTTTGCGGGCAAGATTTTCAGGATTTTTTCTGTTAAAGAAAATACCTTTTCCCTGTTTCCATGACCTTAGCATCATGTTGTTTGTCATTCCCATTGAACCTACAAGTCCCATACCAAGTCTGTCTTCAGGAACAAATCCCATTCCTACACCAATTTTCTTGATTTCCATTGGAGTTTTGCCAATGAGTTCAATTTCAGAGCCATCTTCTTTTATGAATCTTATTGAAGAACCCGGCTGAGTAGCGTAGAGACCTGTAATTGCTTCAAGCAGTTCCTTTTGACCAGAACCGGCAATTCCTGCTATGCCCAATATTTCTCCGGCTTTTGCTGTAAATGAAACTTCATTAAGCTTTTTGATGCCTTCTATATCCAGACAAGTGAGATTCTCAATAATGAGTTTGTCTTTGACATTTTCATATCTTGGACGGTCTATATTAAGAGTGACAGATCTGCCTACCATCATATCTGTAAGAGATTGGGCAGATGCTTCTGCTGTATTGACCGTTCCTATGTATTTGCCTTTTCTGAGAATTGCAACCTTGTCTGATACGTCAAGTACTTCTGCCAGTTTGTGGGTAATGAGAACAATTGCCTTGTTGTCTTTTTTCATATTTCGCAGGACTGCAAAAAGCTTGTCTGTTTCTTGCGGAGTAAGAACGGCAGTTGGCTCATCAAGAATTAGAATTTCTGCACCTCTGTAAAGCTGTTTAACGATTTCAATAGTCTGTTTTTCAGAAACAGACATATCATAGACTTTCTTTTTTGGGTCTACATTGAACCCGTATTTAGCACAGATTTCCTCTACTTTCTCGTTTACAGCTGTTATATCAAATTTTTCTTCAAGTCCTAAGACAATGTTTTGAGCTGCAGTAAATACATCCACCAGATGATAATGCTGATGAATCATTCCAATTCCCAGTTCATGGGCATCATGAGGTGAGCGAATTGAAACCTGACTTCCGTCTTTAAAAATTTCTCCGCCGTCTGGCTGATAAATACCGGAAAGCATGTTCATTAGGGTTGTTTTTCCACTTCCGTTTTCTCCAAGAAGACAGAGTATTTCGCCTCTGTTTATCTGAAGATTAATCCCGTCGTTGGCAACAACTTCCCCAAAGCGCTTCTCAATGTCTTTTAATTCAATGGCACACTTGTTCTGCAATTTAGTAGTCCTTCTTTTGGGGCAAAATTTTCTTATATGAGAATATTAACACAGCAAAAAAACAAGGAGCAACAAAAAAAAAGAAAAAATGCAACAATCTGCAACAAAAAATCAGAATGAAAAAAGGACAGATTTTATTTTTTCAAAAACTTCTTCTTTGGAAAGCAAGCCGTTAATTCTTATTAAATTGCAGCCTTCAGGAAGATTTGAAAAACATTTTTCATAGTTTTCCCGTACTTTTTTCTGATAATCAAGTTTTTCATATATTTCTTTTTCGTTTCCTCTGGATTCTATTCTCTTAAGACAGTCCTCCGGAGGAGTATCTATGTAAATTACATACTGGGGATAAGGAAAAAGAGAATTTATTTTTTTTACAGAATCATAGTCAAATCCTATTGATTGATATGCCAGAGAAGAGAAAAGATACCTGTCTGAAACAACAATTTTATTTTCTGAGAGTTGTTTGTAAATTCCCGTTTGAGGATTGTCCAAGTGGTTTTGCCTGTCTGTGGCAAACATCATTGCTATTACAGCTTGGCTGGCTTTGACTTCTCCGCTTAAGATTTTTCTGAGAAAAACTCCGGTTTCATAGGTTGTTGGTTCACATGTTATATAGGAAGGGATTTCCCTTGTTTTTAATTCGGCCTCTATATTTTTAAGCTGAGTTGTTGTTCCTGCGCCGTCAAGACCTTCCAGAACCCAAAAATTTTGAAGGATTTGTGTCACTATTTGCCTCCGGATTTGTTTTTGTATATTAGTATATTATATTGTTGTTAACAATCTGTTTTATTGGTAATATTTTGGCGTGAAAGTTCGTTGGACTGTTTCTGGAATACTAATATCTCTTGCCATAGTTGTGGCTGTTTTTACCGTTGCGCTTGTCGTTAATTCCGGTAATGTGATAAAGCAACTTGTAGTTTCAGAACTGTCAAAATTGGAAGATTCACAATCTCAATTCCAAATAAGCTATGACAAAATCAATACGTTGGCACAACCCGGGATTGACATTACCGGTTTGCAATTATCTGTAGATTCCCAAGCTGTTGCCAATTTTTCACAGATAAATGTTTCCGCAGGGTTTTCAGATCTTGTGAGAATGATTTTTGGAAATAGCCCGGAAACTGTCAAAATTGCAATTAACGGAGTCTCCTTTCACGGAGATGATGCCTTGCTTGAATCCTTCAAAAGCAGAATAAACCCAGATAAGACCGATAGGAAAACAAGTAAATTTACACTTCCTTTTGCCGTTGAAATCTCACTGTCATCAATGACGGCAGACATAGACATGATGGGAGTGACAAGTTCCATAGGAAGCATTAGTGCTTTTGCAAGAATTGATAAAAACGGAATAGCAATTGCCAATGGCTTGATTCCTTTCATTTATGCAGAAAAAGAGGACAAGACAATTGAAATTGCAGATTTCAGAATTTCTGCAGACAATGACAGGATAATAAGAGTTTCTGCAAAATCTTTCAGATTTGGAGATGATGTTTATTCAGAAGGTATTTCTGCTATTGCAGAGGTTTCAGACTTGCAGATAAAGGCTCTTGCAAATATTGATAAAGGCTCTGCTTACGGAATTGAGATGAACGGAATAGTTGTTAATTCAACCTATGCTTCAGATGTTCTCAATGCCGATATTTCAGTGTCAGAAGGTGGGTATTCCACTGGTAAGCTAAATCCTTCAGTCAGAAATATGACGGTTCATGCCTCTCTTTCCGAATGGAAAAATTTCATGCTTTCTGCAGAAAGTTCTTTTGCCTTATTTGAATGTAATGCAAATGCAGAAATCTACGCAGATATACCTGACATTGAGGATATTGAAAAAGATTCAACTGTTTACGTGAAGCTCAAGGATGTTTCTACTCCTGTGATAGATTTCAAAGATGAAATTGCCTTGTATTTATACAATGGAGACAGAATTACGCTAAGTGGTAAAGTCACAGATGGGTTTGAGATAAAATCTACCGTATTATTGTCAGATAAATCTGCTACATTCTCAATGACACTTGATAAGGTAAAGACCTTGAATTTCAGGAAAGGTTTTGAAAGGTTTGTACCGTTTGTTGTATCAAGAATAGGGGAAGAGTCACAATTGAACGGAGAATTGGAATTCTCAGGAAAACTCAATGAAGTGTTTCCTGACGGTCAAATCTCAATGAACATAGAAGCAAATGCCCTCAAAGCAACAGACCGTGGGGACAAGTTCAGAGCAGTCTGTGATGCACAGTCTCACGACGGAGTGCTGTATGTAAGTAATTTACTTGTTTCTGTTTTTAACTACAGTTCTGTTTTTACAGGGTCTGTTGATATGAGTACTTTTAGTCCAAAAGGAGAACTGCATGTTACAGATGATCTTGCTGATAAAACTGTAGCAACTGCTTTGTTCAGCCGTTTTGCAGATTCATTTGATATAAAAGTCACTGCAGAAAGATTTAAAGGTTTTGAAATAGATACTGTGGTTACTTTTCCGGAAGGTGGAGTCTTTGAAGTAAACAGTACAATAAAGACCAAGTATGCAAATTATCCTGTCAATATTTCAATAGACAGCAGCAGCAAAGATTTGATAATAAATGTGTCAGATTTGAACAACAAGTTGTCTTTTGTTTTTGGAAATAACGGATTGGTAGATTTCAACAGTTCTTTCAACGGTTTTGAACTAATGCTTGACCTAGAGACAAAGATTCTTGTTTCCGGAATAGGAAAAGGGTCTTTCTCACTGCATAGAAAGACTGTTGATTTTGTAATTGAAGATATGTTTTTGGCACTGTCAGATTCCATAACCGTTTCCTGTGATTTTGTTTTCAATAACAGAAGGCTTGGAGTATCAAACCTTAATTTGTTTATTAAGGATGAAAATTCTTCTGTCTATGGATATTTGGACCTTTCTTATGATGAGCTTACAAATCTTGGGAAAATAGACATTGCACAAATAAGAAGACTTAATTTTTCAAGCATAAAGGCTCTGAGTACAGACAATTTCATGGCAAAAGCAGAGCTTTTTACCGGTAATGGGGATTTCTGTAACATACTTTATAACCAACATACATTGTTTGCAGATTTATCCAGTAATATGTTTGAGATTCCGTTAAAAGTGAAGATTCTGGGCTCAAGAGATGAAGGCTATTTTGCAGATATTAACTATAAAACCGTTTCTTTTGAAGCAAGTTACAAGGACAAAAAAGCCAGTCTGTACAAGGTTTCCGGCAATGTAGGCGGTTTTGAATTAAATGACATGAATATTATTATGGATGCCGTTAAAAGGACACTATCCGGAGGTGTAAGCTTTACTTACACAATGCATCACAGAAGCGGAGATGTTCAAAACAGTGCAGATATAGAAGTAAATTCACATTTGGAATCTTTGGGAGACCTTTTCAAAGGAACAGTGTTCAAAAATGCTGTCTACAATTTTGATATTAAGGTTAAGAATGCCGTTATAGGCAACAGTTTTGCTATTCCTGATTCAGAAATAAAGCTTTCTTATAAAAACGAAGTATATGATGTAGCAGGGAACATGATTCACGGTTTTTACAGGTCAAGCGATTCCTATCTGGATTTGTACGTTAATCCGGAACTTTCATTTGGTTTTGAAGCAAAAGGATATGTAGGACAAATTGTTGATTTATCTGTAAGTAATGTCTATTTCCCAATTAACATGATTAATCCAATGCTTGATTTGGCAGAAGTGTCTTTGCGTGAAGGAGATATTACAGGAAATGTTCTTCTTTACGGTCCAAGGCGTGATTTAATGTTTTATGGAATGCTTTACTGCAGTTCATTTGAAATTGACAGTTTTTATCTTCCGGATGAAATCATAACAATGAAGAACATAGCCATAGCCTTGAATGAACATACAATTACTGTTCCTCTATGTCCGTTTGTAGGTTATTCCGTTGTGAATCAGAACAGGTTTGACGGAAAAGCAAAGGCAGAAGCAGTATTCCAAGGAAGTAAATTTGAAAGTTTTGAAATAAAAATACAAATAGGAGACCGTCCTGTAGATGTTTGGATTCCAACAAGGCTAAATGAAACTATGAGCCTTAACCTAAGAGGAAATTGCAGTGACGGTTGGATTAGTTTTTCAAATGATACTTCAGGAAAATTGTCAATAAAAGGTGATGCAGAGGTTTCTGACCTATACGGAAGTTTTGAGCTTCCAGAAATGCCTGCCTGGTTCTATATCAAGCAAAAGCAACCGTTGCTGGACTTTGTAATAAGAACGGGAAAGAATGTTGAGATTGCCTATCCTACACTAAATGATCCTTTTGTAAGCCTTACAGCAAAAGAAGGTGAGCAGATAAGGTTAAAACTGGATGCATACAACAATTTCTCTTCAGAAGGCAGTCTTGCCGTAAAAACAGGCAGAGTTTATTACTTTAACAGTGATTTCTATGTAACGGACGGACAGATTTTCTTTGAGGACAATCCTTTCTTGGGAAACGGATTTCAAATTTATATAGATGTTTCTGCCAAGACAAGACAGTATGATGTAAAAGGAGAACCTCTTGATATTTACCTTGATATAAACAAGGCCTCTTTGGACAATCTCACCATGAGGTTTTCAAGTTCTACAGGTTTGTCAGAAAATGAGATAATTGCCGTTTTAGGTCAGGCTATGATTCCTACAGGTGACAGAATGAACTTAAATTCCGTTGCTTCGTTTGCCTATGCTGCTACAGAAGCCGTTCAGATGTTAAACCTTTTTGATACAGATGTACGTTATTCTCTTTCTGCAACTCTGAGAGACTCTCTTGGTTTGGACTTTTTGTCTGCCAAAACTCCGCTTCTTTCAAATATTCTGTTAGATGCAATACCGGGAGATGAAAGAGACCTGAGTCTCATTGCAAAGTACTTGAACGGTACTTCTTTCTTTGCAGGAAAATACTTTACACCAAATGTTTTTGGCAGAATTACACTTTTACTTGCGGCGGACAGCAATGCAAGAAAACGCAACGGATATTTTATTTCTCAGGACCTTTCACTTGATGTAGAAATGAGTGTTGAATGGGAGACTCCTTTTGCTACCTGGACCTTGTCCATGGAGCCTAATGAGTTGTCTGTTTTCAGCTTTTTAGATACGATTGGTTTGACTGTATCTAAGGTCATAAGGTACTGACCTAGGAGATTTATAATTATGGGAAGAAAGATTTTCATTACTTTTTTAATTGTAGTCATGTCTGTTTCAGCTGTTTTTGCAGCTAATTGGTACGACGGACAAAACATAACACGTTTTGAGCTCAGAGGTATAAAAAATATCTCTGTAATTGATGTTGATAATATCCTTTATCCTTACAGGGGTAAGCAGTATTCAGATTCTGTTCTCAATGAGATAGAAAAGAAACTGTACAAAGTTTCCGGGGTGGATTTTATTGAAACAGAAGCAAAACGTGATGCAACAAGTAATCAGCTTGTCCTTTCTTTTACATTTCATGAACTGCCTTTGATTGGAACGGTAAGTTTTGAAGGTAATTCAAAATTAAAAAATACAGACTTGGTAGAG
>JAZLGI010000107.1:0-2721 GCA_045616225.1 Sphaerochaetaceae bacterium | reverse complement strand
ATAAATAGCCAATGGATATTTATATTCACGCTCCATTGTACTTGCTGTGTATTTTACAGTAATAGTGTCTTTTTTCTGTCTAACTTCAAAGAAGTTACGTTTAATACTGTATGTATAAGTATCATAAATATTATCAACACCATTTTCTGTTGAATACTTAACAAGTAAAGTCGACATCATGTTGTTCTTTTCCTTGTTCAAAGCAATTGGATCTTTATCCAGCTCTGGAGGATTAGAATACCAAACATGATCTGTTCCTTTTTGAAGAACAGTGAACTGTGTTGTTTTTGTATCCATTACAAGTTTAAGCTTGTCATTTTCCAATGTATATGTTTCAGGAACAGTATCTTCTTTAAATTCATAAGCTTTAATGAATGCATCTGTTACTTTACTTACATTAACAAGCTTAATAACAATAACTGTAATAAATGCAGCTACTACCAGGAAAAAGCCTAATCCAACATAAAATTTAGCTGTTGGTTTGTGGAATTCAAATTTCTTTGTCTTCATTGGCTTAGGACGACCGATATAGCCTTCTGGCATTTCTTTCTTGCCCTTCTTAGCCTTTTTAACTTTTTCAGTTTTTTCTTTTGGAGCTTTTTTTGAAGCTTTTTTAGCAGCTTTTTCTTCAGTCTTAACAGATTCCACAGTAGTTTCTACTGTTGTATCTGCTGAAGCTTCTGAAGTCACAGCTGTTTTGTTTTCTTCTAATTCTGTTTTCATTGTCTTGTCTTTCTTCATTCGTTTGCCTCCCTCATCAATTCAATCTGAACATAATTTCTCGTGCGAGAGAAACGAAATATGCAACACCTTGAGAAATCATACTGAAGAACAACAGCATGATGAAGATGAATACAAGCATACCAAACAGAGTGAAAATGGTGAAACCAAGGGTTTTACCAAAACCATATTGATGAATCATCATCATGGCCATGAAAATAAGAGCCGCACACCATATCAGAGAAATATTACTGAATACAGTATAGAAAGTACCTTCTTCCAATGTAACAAAGTTACTAAAGAAGATAATTGGAATCTGGATTAATGGATATGGAGTCATAGCATAAGCTGTACCCATATAAATCTGTCCAAGTTTACCCTTACCATCGAACAGAGTTGTTACACCCCAGTTACAGATACAGAAAATAGCAAGTGGCAAAAGAATTGTCGCTATTTCCATAAAGATATTTACTTTTTCCCAGTTTCTGTTATTAAACATAAAGCTGGTATATCGCAGTTTCCAAATATGAGTTAACAAAGTAAGGAGAACCATAAAGTTTGCAGCGGCATAAGATCCTCTTTTTGCATGGATCAAATCCCAAAATCCGTCTGCTGGATGTGTAATTACATACAAACTATAGCGAAGAGTTTCAAAAAAGTGTTTATAAGTATCTTTCTGAATTAATTTCTTTAATTTTTTTGTTACATAACTCATAATGACTTCAACTCCCTAGATAATCTCTTTATTCCACTAATAATAAGTGGAACTAAAATAAGTAAAGCAATAACTGCTACTACCCAACCGAGATTTGCTTCCATCCATTCTTTACGATAATACATGTAAGCTTTTGAGTAATTTTTCTTATCGCGTTTAAGACGGAAATAATCCATAGCTTCTTTATAATGTTCCTGACGGAGAGAAGCTTTTCCTAATCCAATATAAGCAAGATCATAGTTTCCGTTCTGTTCAAGAACTTTTGACCAAGCATCAGCAGAACCATCATAATCACCAACAGCATATAATTCGGTTGCTTCATAAATCAAATCACCGTAAGAAGTTGGTGTAAAGATTGTCAACGAACAGTTCATAGAGTCAAGAACAAACAAGTCTTTACCTACATGTTCAATTGCAGCTGGTGCACGGAAGTAACCATCAATATTACCTCTACCACCGAAAGCAAAGAGCAAATAACCCTGATTGTTATAACCGAAGATACGACCACGTGATTCATCACATGTAATGTAAACTTCATTTTCAAGAACTGTAATATCTGTGAAGTGAGCTGGTTCAACAATACCAGCAGCATTACCCCACTGTAAATCACCAATTGGTGGGTTTTCAGCATTCTTTACAAGAATATCACCACCAAGAGCATTCAAACGGCGAATAGGTTTTGCTTTATCTGAACGTAAATCCCACTGATTGAAAGTTTTCAATACACTGTATACAAAGCCTTCATGATCAATATAAGCATTTGAGTATTCTGTTGGAACGAAAGATTCCATTTGAGCTCTCTGTGCTTTTGTTGAGAAGAACTTCTTCCAGATATATGTAGAGAAGTCAAAGTTTGCTTCACTAGCACCATAGAAACCTGTGAAAGTAGCATCATATTCATATTTCAAGAAACCTTTATTTACGTTCTTTGCAAGAATATATGCACGACCCTTTGAGTCTGCTACAACTTTCTGTGGGTAGAAGGTTTTACCTTTTTCATAAGTTGGATCATCTGGTTCAACAAATGAAAGAAGATAATTTAAGTCATTATCCAATTTAAGAACACGACCATTACCTGTATCAGCAATGAATATTGTTCTATCTTCTTTATTAACAAAGATATCCATTGGTTGACTGAAAGTTTCTACAATTTCTTCACCATTAGCATTGAAACGATCAATAACACGACTTAATGAAACGGTTTTATTATCATTATAAACAAGTTCAATAATTCTATTGTTATCTGTATCAACAACATACAAAAGATTATCAATAGCAAATAATCC
>JAZLGI010000106.1:0-22738 GCA_045616225.1 Sphaerochaetaceae bacterium | reverse complement strand
GAAAAATCTACGGTTCTTACTTCTCTTTTGAAAAACCTTACCAAACTGTGCAATCTTTCAGATAAAATCTCACAAAGTGAAATTCTCATGGAATACAAAGCTTTGACAGAAAGCAATGAAGAAATAAAAACAGAGAAACCTTTTATTTCTATTGGAACAAAGGCTGTTTATCCAAAGAGCAAAGTTCAGGAGAAGTATATACAAAGCATGAAGGAAAACCAGATAACAATTGCAACCGGTCCTGCCGGAACAGGCAAAACATACCTGGCTGTCTCATATTGCCTTGGAGAACTTTTATCCGGAAGAAAACAAAAAATTATACTTACACGCCCTGTTGTAGAGGCCGGAGAATCTTTGGGTTTTCTTCCAGGAGACCTTGCTCAAAAACTAAATCCATATCTAAGACCCTTGTTTGACAGCATGGAAGCAACTTTAAGCCCATCTACCATAAACAGATTAATAGAAACAGGTTCAATAGAAATTGCACCTCTTGCTTACATGAGAGGCAGAAGTATGCATAATGCCTGTATTATTCTGGATGAAGCTCAAAATACAACATCAAGTCAGATGAAGATGTTTCTTACAAGAATAGGAGAGAATACATCTGCCGTTGTAACTGGAGATATTACACAGATAGATTTACCGCCTTCACAAAAAAGCGGACTCATTGAGGCAAGAAAACTCCTTACAGATATAGAGGGGATTTCTTTTGTAGATTTTTCTGCCAAAGACACAGTCAGGAGTAGAATTGTACAACGCATTATAGATGCGTATGAGAAAGGTTGAATCTGAAAAGTCTTAAAGCTGATTTGTAATAAAGAAATGTATTTACAAATAGTGTAATATTTTTTATATTCTAATTATGACAGTTTACAGCAAAGATGACACTTGTGAGTGGGATGATGAAAAGAATCTCATTAACATAAGAAAACACCACATTAGTTTTGAAACTGCCTCTAAAGTTTTTTTGGATCCTTTTTTTTTAGAAATTGCTGATAAAGAACATTCTTTTGAAGAAGAGAGATTTCAAGGCTTTGGCAATATTAACGGAATAGTTGTAGTAACTGTTTTCTACACAGAAAGGTGTTCTGACGGAAAGGAAAGACACCGTATTATATCTGCAAGAGGTTTAGACCCTCAGGAAAGGAAAGCTTATGACGAATTTATCAGATCTTACACAGGAACAAATTAAGGAATTGAAAGAACTGAATAATCATAAGGTTGATTATTCGGATATTCCTCAGAAAACAGATTTCTCTGATGCTAAATTTAAGTATTATGATTTCAAGCCTAAAAAAGAAGTTGTTACTCTTAGACTTGATGCAGATTTGATTGCCGTATTAAGAAGTTTTGGAAAAGGATATCAGTCTAAGATTAATGAAGCGCTCAGAAAAGCATTCCTTTGATACAATGATTGTACAACGCATTATAGATGCGTATGAGAAAGGTTGAATATGAAAGTCAGAAACCAAAAAAAAACAAATAATGTAATTACGCTGGTAAGCATAATTCTTCTTGCAATTACTGCAACGTGTCTTGTTGTTTTCTTCGAGACATCTACGGGTTCAAGATACGGTCTTATGTACAGGAGCTTTGTAAAGGGAGAAATTGCAGAAGAAGATGTCAATGTGTTTTCTTCTGTAGATATTATTGATAAAGAAGCTACAGAAATTGTAAAAACAAATGCAAGTGACAGTATTCTTCCGCTTTTTTCATACAATTCAAAAGATACTATTTCTATTCTGTCCTCTTTTGATGAGTTCAGAAAAAAACTTGAAAGTCAGGAATTTGATTCTGTTTCAGATGCGGTTACTTCTGATTTAATAGAAAAAATAGTAGAACAGGGTTCGTTTGAAACTGTAGGAATTGCCTATGACATTATTAAAGAACTCCTCACAAGCGGCTATTTTTATTATGATGAGGTTCTTTCTGTAAAGCAGAACGGATATTCAGAAATTACAGTTTTGAACAATTATCTTGATTCTGTACCGTTTAACGGAGAAAAAACGCTTTCTGTATCAGATATTGTCACTACTTCAAGTTTGGACAGTTACATTAATACTGCTTTAAGTCCAATGAATTTGGATTCAGAAGATATCTATATTGTAAAGTTCCTTGTTGGAATATTTTGTAAACCAAATGTTCATTATGATGAATACATAACATCTTTAAGAAAGCAAGAAGCCTATGATAATACAGTCCCGGTAGTTATTTCGCTGAATAAAGGTGATCCTATAATTTTAAAAGACCATGTAATAGAGCAGAGCAATCTGGATATGCTAAAGCTTTTAAGCGAAAGCGCTCCGGTTTCAATTACTTCTGTGTTAACAGATTTCGCATTTCTTTTCATTACAATTTTTGGGGCAGTTAAGATTATTTCTTACATGAATAATCATAATAAACGATACGGTGTTCAGCTGTTTATCATTACTGTTTTTATTATAGCATCCTGTATTTTCTGTGCGGGAGAAGTAATGCTAATGGAGTATCTTAACATAGATTTTGAATTTGCCCTTGTCCCGGTTTGCTTTGTGCCTGTTATTTCCGTAATGATGACTGGAAGAAAGAGCAGCGGATATCAGTATTCTGCTCTTATGGCATTAATGTTTTGCAGACTCCCAGGAGCTTCCATAATTACTTTTTTCTACTTCTTTGGTGTTGGTTTAGCTTGTTGTTATGCTGTGAGACTTTTCAATAAACGTATTGATATGTTGGTTTCATGGTTGCTGTCTGTAATTTTTGTATGTTCCTTGAGTTGTGTATATTGTCTTATTTCAAAGGGACAATTAGTCCAGATGATAACAATGTTCATGGGAAGTACGCTTAACGTTACTGTTGCTTATCTTTTCATTTCTGTATTGCTTCCAATTTTGGAAAGAATTCTTAATCTTCCTACAACATACAGACTTCATGAACTTGCGTTTTCAGATTCAAGAATTCTTACCAGACTGGCTAATGTTGCTCCGGGTACCTACAATCACAGTTGTGCTGTTGCGGAGTTATCTGAGCTTGGAGCTAAGGAAATAGGGGCAAATTCTCTTTTGTGCAGAGTAGGTGGAATGTATCACGATATAGGAAAGATAGACCATCCTGAGTATTTCATAGAAAATCAGAGCGGTAATAATAAGCATGATGATATAAACCCGTCCTTAAGTGCATCAATTATAAAAAATCATGTTAAAGTGGGAGCCCAGAAAGGAAGAGACTTGAGACTTCCGGAAGAGATTATTGAAATAATTGAAAATCATCACGGAAATGACGTTATAGCTTATTTCTATAATGAAGCAGTAAAGGAAAACAAAACAGACCAGAAAGTAAGTGAAAGTGATTTTACTTACTCTGCTGAAATTCCTTCTTCAAAAGAATGTGGAATTGTCATGTTGGCAGATGCTGTTGAAGCGGCAAGCAGAACTGTTCCGGCAAACCCTCAGAAGTACAATAAGCTCATAGAATCTATTTTCCTGAAAAAACTGGAACACTCACAATTAGACAACTGCGGACTTACTACAGGAGATTTACGAACTCTTCGTAATACTTTTGTTAAAGCCCTGCTGGCAAAGAACCATTCCAGAATAGAATATCCTGATCAGGAGGAAGACAAATGAATACAATTGATATCTCTTATTCTCTTTCTGAATACTCAAAAATTATTACAAGAAAAGAAGTTAAAGCATTTCTTAACACAGTCCTTTCAGATTTGAAACTGGATAATACAGAATTTTCTGTCTCTTTTGTTTCCGAAGATGAAATAAGAGATTTGAACAAGAATTACAGGTCAATAGATGACAGTACAGATATTCTTAGTTTTGCCAGCAATGACAGTATTGACGGGTTTGAATTTATTACAGGGCCAAAACGCAGAAAGAACATTGGTGATATGGTAATTTGTATTCCTGTTTGCTTCAGAAATGCAAACACTTTCAATGTTTCCCAAGATGAAGAACTTCACAGGCTTCTGATTCACGGAGTTCTTCACTTAAGCGGTGAAAACCATCTTACAAATGAAATTGCAAAAGAGCCAATGTTAAAGAAACAGGAAGAAATGCTCAAACGGTTGTATACTCTTTAAAAGCGTCCTTGGGTGGCAAGTCCGTTGTAGACAGTGTAGTTTGCTTTCTCAAAGGCAGAAGACGGCACATCTGAGTCAGAACAAATAAGCAAGACATATTTTGGATTGTCTTTGCTAGGAAATCTTGACAGTGAATAGGTGCCGTTTCCGTTCATAATTGTATCAAAAGTCTCATTGGAATAAGAAAAGCCCACCTCTTTGTAATTTCTGTCTTTTAAAGACTCTATAAAATAAGGCTTAATTGTTATGTCATCTACTTTTAAACTGTCACAGAAAGCCAAATTTGAATATGTATCTGAGGTTTCCGGATTCAAGAACGGTGTAGATGTCATTGCCAGAACTGCTCCTGTCTCATAGTCAACAACCATGGAAAGATAAGAGGATGGGAACTCTTTATCAAGACTTTGAACAGCCATATCAAGAAGATACTGGATTTCATTTACAATAGTGAGGTTTACAGAACTTCCGTAAGTTACTGTTTCATTAAAGCCCGGTCTTGGGTTTAAGATATTTGTTAAAGCTTTTTCTGTTTGAAGTATGAGATTTCCGGCGTGGTATGTAGAAGGATATGTTCTTTTTGAATTCTTCTGAAAGAAAAATGCCCCTTGCGGATTTGTTTGTTCCAAATCTTCCAAAATAGAAGAAATAAGGTTTTGAGGCACAGTTTCCAGCATTAAAACAGAACCTTCTGTATCCTGAGTCAATTTTCTCATTAATGCGGAAGTAGGCATGTTTGCGTATTTTGAAAGAGTTTTGCAGGCTTCAAACTGGTTAGAAAGTTTTTCCGGTACAAAGTACAGGTCATAAGATGATATTGAAATAGCCATAGCATAACCATTTGAGTCGTAAATGGTACCTGAGACTATCTTTGAAGCCAGTTGCGGGTCTTTGTACTTTCCTGTTCTTACACCATCTGAAAGCATAAGTTCTGCCAAAAGAAGGAATAAAAGCAGAAAGGTTGCCAAAGCAAGAATGAGAAAGAAAAAGTGTCTGTTGCCATCTTGGTCGGAACTTGTCATAATCGCTAATATCTTACGTGTTGGCAAAACCAATGTCGAGTGGAAAAATGAAAAAGAGTTTTAGAGATTCAGATTTAGAGGATTACAGAGAACCTGCAAAGAAGAAACATTCTTTGACTTTGTTAGTCTGCATTGTCATTTTTTGTCTTGGTTTGTTTATTTGGATAAAACTGGATTCTGTCAGTGTTCCTAAAAGTATCAAAAGTCCTGTTGAAACGGACTCAAGCCCTATGTTTGTCATTACACAAGATACCCTTAGCTTGGACAATGCCATCTTGGAAAAAGAGAAGAATCCTCAGCAAAAGACAGTTAATCAGACACCGGGTGTATTTGTATTAAAAACTAATCTTTAGGATATAAAGCTTTTTCCCAGTAATGATTGACTGGTTGCTTAGTTTGAAATTTTTTATGTTTTTTCAGTTAGTAATTGAAATTTAAGGATTTTCCTTGAAGATCATTTTTCTTTCACAAACAAAAATAAAAAAGTTTACTTAAGTTCCTAAAAATGATAGCCTTAAAAAAGCTAGGTCTTAATAATAAAGACAAAAAGGAGAAATTATGACAAAGATGAAGAAAGTCGCTTTTGTTATGCTGTTAGTCCTTATCTGCAGTGTTTCAATGGTCTTTGCTCAGTCTATCAAAGAGAGAAAAGACATTGCCAAGATTATCTACACCAATGATGTACACTGTGGTTACAAAGGAGATGTAGGTTATGCAGGTCTTGCTGCAGTTATCAAAGATGCAAAAGAGAATTATGCATACGTAACAGTAGTAGATAACGGAGATGCAATCCAGGGCGAAGCAATTGGTACAGTTTCAAACGGTGAGTATCTTGTACAGATTATGAACAAGGTAGGATACGATTACTGTATGTTCGGTAACCATGAATTTGATTACGGAATGGATCAGCTCAAGAAAATCACAAAGCTTAACAATGCTCAGTACCTTGCTGCAAACATTACTTACACAGGTGCAGACAAAGCAAATCAGCTTCAGTACAAACCATATGATATAGTAACTTACGGAGACAAGAAGGTTGCTTTCATTGGACTTTCAACTCCTGAATCAATTACAAAGTCAACACCAAAGTATTTCATGGAAAACGGCAAGTTTGTTTATGAGTTTGCTTCAGGTAAAGAGCTTTATCAGGTAACACAGAAGTATGTTAACGAAGTCAAGAGTCTTGGTGCAGATTATGTTATCGTATGTTGTCACCTTGGAGTAGAAGAAGCTTCAGAACCAAACAGAGGAACAGATCTCATTGCCAATACATACGGTATTGATGTTCTTATTGACGGTCACTCTCACACAGTTGCAAATGAAGAGTACTACAAGAACAAGAACGGAAAAGATGTTCTTTACACACAGACAGGTACAAAGCTTGAGAACGTTGGTGTTCTTACAATTGACCTTGCAGAAGGCACATTCTCATCAGAACTCGTAGTTCCTACAGAGAAAGATGATGAAGTTGCAGCTTTCGTAGAGACTATTGATGCAGAATATGAAGCAGCAGTTCTCAAAGTTGTTGCAAAGTCAGAAATTCTTCTTGACATTAACAGAGAAGACGGAACAAGAGCTGTTAGAAACAGAGAAACAGCTATTGGTAACCTTTGTGCAGATGCTTACAGACTTGTTTCCGGAGCAGACATTGGTTTGTCAAACGGTGGTGGTATCAGAAAGACCATCAAGAAGGGTGACATCACAATTCAGGATATCATGAATGTATTCCCATACGGCAACAAGCTTACAGTAGTAGAAGCAACAGGACAGCAGATTCTTGATGCACTTGAGTGGGGTTCTCAGAGTACAATGGCAAACGCTTCTGCAGACGGAAAGTCTCTTGGTGAAAGCGGCGGATTCCTTCAGGTTTCAGGTCTCAAATATACAATTGATACATCTATTCCTACTTCATGTGTAAAAGATGAGCTTGGAATGTTCGTAGAAGTTGCAGGTGCAAGAAGAGTTAAGGATGTTATGGTTGGAACAGAAGAAACTGGTTACAAGCCAATTGATCCTAATGCTACATACTCACTTGCTTGCCATAACTACAAGCTCAAGGACATGGGTGACGGTTATACAATGTTTGTAAAAGATAAGATTCTTCAGGATGAAACAATGATTGATAACCAGCTTCTTATTACTTACATTGTTGACTATCTTGGTGGAACAATTACCGCCAAAGATGCAAAGGTAGAAGGAAGAATTACAGTTCTTTAATAAGAACTTTTGTATCTGACAATTCAAAGGGTTGTAACACAAGTCAGGATTTCTGACTGAGGGTTGCAGCCCTTTCTTTTTGCCCAAAATCTGAAAACGGCAAATCAGACCTAAAAAATTCAGTCCAAAATGGCAAAACGGCAATTTTGACTTAAAAAATTCAGTCCAAAATGGCAAAAACGCAATTTGGACTTAAAAAATTCAGTCCAAAAACCGAAAACAGCAATTTGGACTTAAAAAGTTCAGTCCAAAATAGCAAAACGGCAATTTGGACTTAAAAAGTTAAGTCCAATCAATCTTAAATGGAAAAGGGCTGCAACCAAGTCTAAATGGCTTTTGCAATGAAACAGCTACTTAAAAAGTGTAATGCAACAAAAAACAAGACGTTTAAAGAAATTGTAGATTTTCATTATGAGTTTGAGAAAATACATCCGTTTCAAGATTGTAACGGCCGTATAGGAAGGTTGATTATGTTCAAGGAGTGTCTGCGAAATGGTATAAGGATTACTACGGACTAGATTTGTTGTAGTTCAAAGAGTTGGCGTTTGCTGAGCCTTTTATTATTTTAGTGTTATGAAATATGAACCATTCATTGTTTGTTATACAGTTAACGGAACTTCATACTGTGATTACGGTCATGATGGAGAAACTCCTCAAGAATGTGCAAAAAGAATTGCATTTGAAAAAACCGGAAACCGTCCGGAATTCGTAAGGTCATTAGGTCTGGGAGACAGAGTTCCTGTTTCAACAGTAGATTCATCTGTTTCAGCAAAATGGCCAAAGGGTGCAATCACCATTCCAAAGTATCTTTTTACTTCTCTAAATTGAACTTTACTGCTACTATTACCTTGAGGTGACGTCTATGAAGAAATTCATTCTTTGTTTACTTTTAATTGCAGCAATTGTTCCTGTGTTTTGTTTTGCAAAATATTATGATTCAGGAGACTCTTGTTTTTGCATCAGACTTGGTTCTGACTTTCCTATGCTTGTTTCTTTTCCAAACGCAGATGAAGGAGAAAAATTATATACGGGATTTGGCACGGCAGAAGATAAGATAGGTCTTTCTGCAGGAATTACAGGTTCTTTGTCTTATGTTGCTTTTCTTAATTCGGATTTTGCTGTAGGTGGAGAGCTGGGCTATATTCTTAATTTTACAAGAATTGACCAGCATTTCTTTACAGAAGTTCCAATTACGGCAAAGGTTTCATATTATCCTGTTCAGACAGGAAAGTTTGACCTTGTGGTAAATGCAAACCTTGGTTATAACTACGTAAAATTCATGAATTCTTCTGATGTTACGGGAAGTTGCAGTTCTCTGTATGCTTCTGTAACACTAGCTCCTACATATTATTTTGGTTCTTCATGGGGGCTTGGTTTGGAAGGTGGGGCTTCATGCATGTTTGAGCTTCATACAAAGTCAAAAAGAGATGCAAATGCTATTATGCTAAAGGTTCCTGCATCACTTGTTATAAGTTACAGACACTAAGGAGAATTTTATGAAAAAAACAAGTTTAATCTTTATTGTTTGTTTAATCTGTCTTCTTGTCTCATGTGACGGAACCGTTTTAAGAGATGTCGTTGACAGTGTTCCTACGGTTGGAATATTAATCTTGGATTACATTGGTGATGATTACATCCTTACAAGAGACGGAATTTCCGGGGTAGAAAAGTATCAGGCAAGGAATCTCAGGTCTGTTTCAAAAATCAATGAAGGATGGCTTCTTTTAAGCGCAGACGGTAATCTTAGTTCCAGCACAGATCTTAAAACTGTCGGAACTGTTGCAGATAATGTTTCTGTACTGACACATTCAGGTTTTTGGGTAGAAGGCGGAAACACGCTTCATTTTGGTTTGGATAAAGAAATCACTTTAAATAAAAAAGTAATTTGTGCTTATGAGAGTAATGAAAAACTTCTTGTTTCTACAGAAGATGATAAGCTTTACATTTATGGCAAAGATTTAAGTTCGATTTCTTCATGTGACGAGAAAGATCCTGTTTGCGGTTTCATGGCTTCAGGTAGTGATTATTACTATCTGACAGATAAAGCAATTTGCGATTTTGAGGGAAATGAACTTACAAATTATTCAAGTGTAGACGGTGTGAACATTTGTTTTGCATATGAGACATCTGATAGTGTCAAGCTTGTTTATCAGTACAATTCCAACAGTAAGACTTACTACAGAATGTATGATGTCAAAACAAAGGAATCCTATGGAGTTTTGGATAATTTAGACGGTCTTACTATTCTTGAATTTGTAGAAGATGAAAACCTTATTGTAACTTCCAAAAATGGTATTTATGATTTTTCCGTAGATGAAGATGGTATGCCAAAAGCTGTAAAAAAGGAGAACTGATAAGTTGATTCTGTCAGGAAAAGACCTTTCTGCAATAGTGAAAAAAGAAGTTGCAGATGGGTGCCAGGAATTTTTGGAGATAAACAATAGAAAACCAACTCTGGCTGTTGTGCTTGCAGGTGATAATCCTGCAAGCCTTACTTATGTAAGAAACAAGCAGAAAGCATGCGAAGAAGTTGGAATTGAACATGTAGATTATGTATTTGACGGCAATGTACAGGAAGAAGTAATTCTTGACTGTGTTGCAAAGCTTAATTCAGATGATTCAATAGACGGTATATTGGTTCAGCTACCTCTTCCTTCTCAGATAGATGATATGAAGGTTATTAATTCTATTTGTCCTCAAAAGGATGTAGATGGCTTTACTCCTTCAAATATAGGAAAACTTCTTCTTGGAGAGAAATCCCTTATTGCCTGTACACCAAAGGGAATTTTAAGATTGCTTGATTATTATGGCATTTCTACAGACAGAAAGGATGTTTGTGTTCTTGGAAGAAGTAATATTGTAGGTAAGCCAATGGCTGCACTTCTCATGCAAAAAGACAGAAATGCAACTGTAACAATTTGTCATTCTTTAACACCTGATATTGTTCCCTATGTTAAGAGAGCAGATATTTTAATAAGTGCAGTAGGGCATGTTAACGTTGTTACTGCAGATATGGTAAAAGAAGGTGCTGTTGTTATAGATGTTGGTATGAACAGAGTTCCTGATTCTTCCAAAAAGAGTGGTTTTGCTTTAAAGGGAGATGTAGATTTTGAGAAAATCAAAGATAAGGTTTCTGCAATAACTCCTGTACCGGGTGGTGTTGGCCCTATGACTATAGCAATGCTTCTGGAAAATACGTTGGCCGCAGCTAAACAACGGAAAAAAGAAAATGAATAAGAAATTTTATATAGAAACCTATGGCTGTCAGATGAACATTGCAGAAAGCAATGCTTTAGCACTCATGCTTGAAAAAGCTTCCTACATTATGGCTTCTGACCCTTCAGAAGCAGATGTGGTAATTCTTAATACATGTTCTGTCAGAAACAGTGCAGAAAGCAGAATCTGGGGCAGACTTGGTTTTTATCGGCATTTGAAGAGTGAACATTCTTTTATTTTAATTCTCACAGGTTGCATGGGGCAGCGTTTGGGACAGGAGGCAAAAAAAGAGGCTCCGCAAATAGATTACGTTGTTCCAATAAATGACAAGCTCAGAATTCTTGAGATAATAAGCAGCAAAAATTGTCAGGAAAGTGAGAATTATACTTTTACAGAGAGTTATTACAAGGAAGGTGAGTTTTCTTCCTATGTTCCAATCATGAACGGATGCAACAATTTCTGTTCTTATTGTATTGTTCCGTATGTCAGGGGCAGGGAAGTTTCAAGACCGGTGGAGCAGATTGTTGACGAGATTAGGTTTCTTGATTCAAAAAATGTCAGGGAAGTTACTCTTTTGGGGCAGAACGTAAACTCTTACAAGTACGGAAATGTAGATTTTCCACAGCTTTTAAAAAGAGTCGTCAATGAGTGTAATAATATTCAGTGGATAAGATTTGAAAGTCCGCATCCAAAAGATTTTTCAAAGGAACTTATAGAAGTAATTGCTACCCAGGACAAGGTTGCAAAACATCTCCATGTTCCTATGCAGAGCGGAAACACAAGAATACTTAATCTCATGAACAGACGTTATTCCAGGGAAGATTATCTTAACCTTATAGACAGAATTAAAACCAGAATTCCTGAAATTACTTTTGCAGTAGATGTAATGGTTGGTTTCCCGGGAGAAACAGAAGAAGAGTTCATGGATACTGTTTCTGCAATTGACCATGTTGGCTACATAGAAGCTTATATGTACTACTGGAATGAGAGAGAAGGAACCAGGGCAGTTACCATGGAAGGTCAGATTCCTGAGAAAGAAAGACAGGTAAGACTTCAGAAGTTAATAGACCATCAACTTGCAAATGCTTCTGCTATCAAAACAAAGAGGACAGGAGACGTCCAGAAAGTTTTAGTTGTTCAGGTCTCAAGAGATAATGAAAAAATGATGCTTGGAAGAAACGAGCATAACGAAATGGTTGCATTTGAAAGCAATGCAAAACCCGGTGATATGGTTAATGTAAGATTTGACTCCTTAAACGGAAATACATTTGTGGGAACAGAGGTGTAAATGCCATCATTCAATGATGATTATTCAGAAGACAAAGAAGTATTTGAAAAGAAGTTTTCACAACTTGTAAATTTAATTGAAAAAGCCCGCCACATAACGGTATTTACCGGTGCCGGAGTTTCTACTCTAAGCGGAATTCCGGATTTCAGAGGTGCTCATGGAGTCTACACAGACCCTTGGCACGGAATGGATGTAGAAGAAATAATTTCAATTGATTTTTTCAGAAAGAGTCCTGACATTTTTTACAAATGGGCAAAGGATGTCTGGTATCATCTTGAAGATTACACACCAAATATTGTTCATAAGACAATTGCACTTTTTCAGGAAAAAGGACTACTTGAAAACGTCTACACTCAAAATATAGATATGCTTCATCAGAAAGCAGGAAGTAAAAATGTTTTTGAAGTTCATGGAAGTCCTGAGCATCACAGATGTTTTTACTGCGGAAAGAAGTTTGAAAATTCTTATTTTGAAATAGCAGAAAAAGTAAGACGCAATGAAGTTCCTCTTTGTCCTTTATGCAATAAACCTGTGAAACCGGAGATAATTTTTTACGGAGAAAGCCTTAATTCCTTTGTTTTGGAAAATGCCTATAAAGATTTTTCAAGCACAGACCTCTGTATAGTGATGGGCTCTTCTTTGACAGTTCAGCCTGCAGCTTCTTTTCCTGTCATAGCAAAAAGAAGCGGAGCAGATGTTGTAATTATAAATGCACAGGAAACTTATGAAGATTCAATAGCAACTCTTTTATTCAGAGATTTAAACCAGACCTGCTCTGCATTGTACACATATCTCTTGAGAGAAACTTTCAAAACTTCTTCATGAATTCTGAGCCTGTTTTTACGGCTAAAAATAAAATTCCTCATAACTTCATAATACACAAAGTATTATTTCAGTTATTCAAAATTTTTTTATCTTGCAAATACAAATTCATTCTTCACAAAGCTCAGTTTTGCAAGTTTCTCTTGAATAAATAACAGATTAAGTATAAAAAAATCACTTGGATAGAAATATGATTAAAAGAAACGATAAAATCAGAAACATTGCAATTATTGCACACGTAGACCACGGTAAAACAACTCTGGTAGATGCACTTTTCAAGCAGAGCGGAGTCCAATCAAAGACCGAACAAACAAGAATCATGGACAGCGGTGCAATTGAACGCGAACGTGGAATTACAATTAATGCAAAAAACTGTGCCATTCACTGGAAAGGTGTAAAGGTTAATATCATTGATACTCCGGGTCACGCAGATTTTGGAGGAGAAGTAGAAAGAGGACTTTCTATGGTAGACGGGGTTGTTCTTCTCTGTGATGCTGCAGAAGGACCACTTCCTCAAACAAGATTTGTATTGCAGAAAGCCTTGGATAAAAACCTTTCTGTAATTGTCGTAATAAACAAAATAGACAGACAAGATGCAAGACCGCAGGAAGTTTTAAATGAAGTATATGACCTTCTTCTTGAACTAAAGGATGACGAGAGTCTTCTTGAAGTTCCTGTGTTCTATGCAAACGGCAGAGCAGGTATTTGTTCAGATAAACTCAATGACCCTAATGCC
This sequence comes from Sphaerochaetaceae bacterium, assembly GCA_045616225.1. Lineage (GTDB taxonomy): Bacteria > Spirochaetota > Spirochaetia > Sphaerochaetales > Sphaerochaetaceae > JAZLGI01. The sequence goes on along the minus strand of JAZLGI010000106.1, from coordinate 9,371 downwards.
CAGAACATTTTTCCTCTTCTTGATTGCATTGTAGATTACATTCCTGCTCCTGAGTATGATGATGAAGAACCTTTTCAGATGCTTGTTTCAGACCTTTCATATAATGATTATCTGGGAAGACTTGCAGTTGGAAAAGTAATTAACGGAAGAGCTACGGTTAATGACCAGCTTGTCTGTATCAATGAGAAATCAGAGCATGTTTCACTTAGAGTAACAAGACTTCAAGTTTATGACGGACCAAAATTTGTAGAAACACAGGCAGTTGAAAGCGGAGACATTACAGTTCTTTCCGGAATAGAAAATGTTTTCATTGGAGATACAATTTGCACAAAAGATTATGTTAAGGCACTTCCAAGAATTCAGGTAGATGAACCAACTGTCTCCATGCTCTTTGGAAAGAATATTTCTCCTCTTGCCGGAAAAGAAGGAAAACAGCTTACATCTGCAAAGATTTGGGAAAGACTTCAGAAAGAAGCTCTCAGAAATGTTTCAATTCAAATAGAAAAGAACTCTGATGACACCTTTACCGTTAAGGGCAGAGGCGAGTTCCAGATGGCTATTATTGTTGAACAAATGCGCCGTGAAGGCTTTGAAATGTGCATTGGCAGGGCAAAAGTCATTTTTAAAAAGGATGAAAACGGACACAAGACAGAACCTGTAGAAGACCTTCTCATAGATTGTCCTGAAGAATATTCAGGAACTGTTATGGATAAACTTGCAAAAAGAAAAGCAACAATGACCAACATGACTTATTTGGATAACGGAAGAGTAAAAATTGAGTTTACTATTCCTTCAAGAGGTCTTATTGGATACAGAGATGAATTCCTGACAGATACAAGAGGTTATGGTATAATGAACAGTAGTCTTAAGGGATATGAGGAATACAAGGGAGATTTCCCTGACAGAAACTCCGGTTCTCTTATCTGTGACAGACTTGGAGAAGCAATTCCTTACGGTTTGTGGGAACTTGAAGACAGAGGTAGATTCTTTATTGTACCTGGAGACCCTGTTTATGAAGGTGAGGTAGTAGGAGAGAGAAACAGAGAAGGAGACCTTCTTCTGAATCCTACAAGAACAAAAAAGCTTACTAACCTAAGAGCTTCAGGTCATGATGATGCAGTTACTTTGACACCGGTCAAGAAGCTTACACTTGAGCAGGCAATTGGTTTTATCAAGGATGATGAGCTTGTTGAGGTTACACCTTCTTCAATAAGAATGTGTAAAAAGATTCTGGACAGTCAAAAGAGAAAGATTTTTGAGAACAGAGGTGCAATTCCCGAGTGTCTTACACATTGAGGAAAATGAAAAAGTTACTATTTCTAATAACAGTTTTGATTATTGCTTTTCTTGCAGTAAGTTGCTCTGACCAACCCCAAACACCCGGTAAAGTGTATTTCTGTACAGTAGCCTTGGATTATGAGTTTCTTGACAAAAATCATCTCAACACAGAGATAGATCAAAGACGCTTGATTTCTGAATTCAAGGAACTTGGTGAAGTTTCAGGCACACAGGTCATTATTAAGCCTTTTTGTTGCTTTAAGAATTCTCCAGAATACTTGGGAGAATCAGATGTCAATTATGTCACCAAGGCAATGATTAGGGATTACATTTATGAACTGGAAAAAGAAGTAGAAGAAAATGATGTTTTCATCTTTCATTACAGTGGACACGGCGGTGAAAACGGAGAAATTCTTGTAAATAAAATAAATCCGGAAGAAACAAGTTCAAGAGACATTAAAGTTCTAATAGATGAAGATTTTAAACCTTCTGATCTTCTTGGATGGATAAACAGACTAAAATGTAACAAAGTTCTTATGATGGACTGTTGTTTCAGCGGCAAATATGTTACAAACTCAGGGCTTTATTCGGGAGATTCTTTCAGAACTGACACAAACATAAACAAAACGGTGATAGACTATTGGGAAGGAAACAAACTTATGCAATCTGTAAAGAATGCTGTTGAGAACTTTGGAAAACCTTCTGATTCTGTCTATAAAAAACTTTGGGTTCTTGCAGCTTGTACAGACAAACAGGAAGCTCGTGAAGTTAGTACAAAAGACTCAGAAGACAAAGATGTAGAAGCCGGACCTCTTTCTCTTTCTTCATGTAGTTATTTTGGCTACAATTCAAAAGATGAAAAAGCAAATGTTTATGAAAACACCAGATTTACGGTCAACGGAATCTATGAATATATGAGAAAGATGATAGAAGGTATTAACTATTACGGAAAATCTCTTACTTACTATTCTACTCCTCAGTCAAATACAAAACCTGTAGATTTGGTACTGTTCAGGACATGATTATGAAGAAAGTTTTAATTGCATGTTTACTTATGATTTCTCTCTGTCCTCTTTTTGCAACAAGCTTTAAGATAGGCGGTTCACTTAGTACAGGGTGCGAGCTTTTTACAGGTGAAGCTACAGTGCCGCAGATAAATTTTGGAGCAGATTTGGAACTTCCTCAAGTTTATGTAGATGAAACAAGCTGTATTTCACTTCCTATTAGATTTTCCTATGTTTCAGACTTTGTTACAGTTGGTAGATATACTACGGTGAAATCTATGAAACTTGGTCTTGGAATAAGATATATGTACCGCATAAATGAAAAGTGGGAACTTGGAGTAGGGGCTACAGGCGGTTTATGGGGATTCTTTGCTGCAGAGAATGATATAAAAACCACTGTTTACCACTCACTTGAGGCCAGGTGTGCCTATAACTTAGCCAAGCATGTATCTATTTGTGTGCCGCTTTGTTTTACATCTGCATCATTTGGCAATACTATTAACTTATCAGTAATACTTAACATTCACTGACATCTTAACCCTTTATAAGTAATTCCTCTTTGTAGTATCCCAAAAAGTGGTTTTTTATGGAAAAAAACTATTGTTTTGGTGGTAAAAAGTGGGTAAATTTTAGATGTAAGTGGGAGATAATCCCATAAAAATGGTATTTTTTAGGAATAAGTGGTTATGACCGGAGAGTACAGAAACACTATTGATGAGAAAGGAAGATTAATGATTCCTCCTAAGATGAGAGATCAGCTTGGGAATATTCATGACCTTATGCTCACAAAGTCAACAGGTAAATCTCTTTGGTTATTTACTGCAGAAGAGTTTAAAAAACTTGATGAAGCAGTTAACTATGATCCGCTTTCTATGTTCAACGAGAATGCAAGAATTCTCGATTTGACAGTCATTGCTCCGGCAAGAGAGTCAGAGCTTGATAAAAGCGGAAGACTTTCAATACCTCAGGTCCTCAGAGAATATGCAGGGCTTGAACCAAAGACAGAATGTGTAATTCTGGGTTCAAGAAACCACATAGAAATAATTTCTGTTGACGAATATGAGACTTTGGTTGCTTCTTACAGAACAAAAATAGGAGAAGCAGGAAATGTTCTCAGCCAGCAAAGGTTGCCTAGATAATGCAGTATGTACATTATCCGGTTATGGCAAATGAGGTACTGGAGTTTCTTGTTCCAAAGTGTGAAAAACCGTTGATGGTGGATTGCACTACAGGAGAGGGAGGTCACACAAACCTTTTTCTTTCCAAGTACGGGAATCTTACGGTTATTGGTTTGGATAGAGATAAAGATATTCAAGCCAAGGCAAAGGAAAGGCTCAAACCTTTTGGTGAGAGATTCAGACCTGTAAATACATGGTTTGACGAGTTTTGGAAAAACTACGACGGACCGGAAGTGGATTTGGTTTTATTCGATTTGGGAATAAGCGTTTTCCACTATGAAGAATCCCAAAGGGGTTTTAGTTTCAGAAAGAGTGAAAAGCTTGATATGAGACTTAACAAGGAGGGAATTCTTACAGCAGAGGATGTTGTAAACACTTACAGCGAGCAGGAACTTGCTGATGTGATTTATAAATACGGCGAGGAGCGTTATTCAAGAAGAATAGCAAAAGCCATTGTTGAGGCAAGAAGCGTTAAGCCAATTGAAATGACAGATGAGCTTGCCGACATTATCTACAGGTCAGTACCTGCAGATTACAGAAGATGCAGAATTCATCCTGCAACAAAGACTTTCCAGGCTTTGAGAATAGAGGTCAACGGAGAGTTAAGCAGAATAGAAACTGCATTGGAAGGAGCCCTTAAGGCTTTGAAGAAAGGTGGACGTATTGCGGTAATTACCTTTCATTCCCTTGAGGACAGACCTGTAAAGTGGTTCTTCAAGAACCATGAGGATGAAGTGGAAATTCTTACAAAGAAACCACTTGTTCCAACTGTTGAGGAATGTGAAGCTAACCAACCTTCAAGAAGTGCAAAACTGAGGGTTGTTGAGAAAAGAGAAGAAATTCTTACGGAGGAGAAAAGATATGAGAGAAGAAACAAGTACAAAAAACAAGATTAATACTGTTACCCTTACAATTTTGTTCTTTTCATTGATTTTTGCCTGCCTTTGTCTGTTGATTCCTGTTTGGCAGAGTTCTGAAAACAACCGTATGAGGTCTAGACTCAATGCCTATCAGTCTGAAATGGACAAAAAGGAAGAGGTCAAAATGATTCTGGAATCAGAAGTTGCTGAAAAGTCTTCTCCTGAATCACTTATGGCTTTTGTAAAAGACAACAACATAAGTCTTATGCCAATTTCTTCTCAGAAAGGTTTTGTTGTTGCTAGCAACTGGTAATTTTATTAAAATATACTCATAACATACTGACTTTCTTTTGACAGTAGCAGCAATGTTACTGTCATTTTTTTTATGGCGGGTTATGAAAAGAAAAAAAACAGATGATTACATTTCAAGTTCATCTCCTAAAAACAACTTGATTTTTATTTTCTGTGTGTTCTTTCTAATTATCATTAATATTGTCAATACATATTCGTGTGGTGTTTCTTATGCAGAACAATTGGGAAAACCAAATACTTTTGTTTTACTTAAACAAATAGTTTTTGTTTTTTTCGGCTTGATTTTGGGTTTGGTTTTTTCAAAGCTTCCTTTGAATGTAATTAAGTATTCAAGTCCTGTGTTTGTTTTGGCAACAATTGTTGTTTTGCTTTTGGGGATAGTTACAGATTTTCCTTTTATTAGAAGTCAATGGTTCCTGGATTGTGTATTTCTTTCAGGCCTTATATATTGGTCTGTTTTCTTTTCAAATAGAAATAATAAGATAGAATCTTTTAAGGAAATGGTTACTCCTGCTGTATTTACAGATATAATTATGTTCTTGTTGCTTGTAAATTCCGGTGTTGGACATGCTCTTGGATATCTTTTCATTACAGTGCTTGTTCTTGGCTTTTGCGGAGTGGGTTTGTTCTCTATCTTGTTGGTTGTTCTGTATTCTTTTATTCCTTCTGCAGTGTATTTTCTTACAAGTCCTCAAAGGGTGAATGCAGTATTGGGTTTTATTGTTCCGGGGCTGTTTGAAGAAACAACAAATTCTATGTCTTTTTTATCAAAAGCTGCGGTTTCAAGTGGAGAATTGATGGGAAGAGGTCTTGGAAACGGGCAGTTTAAATACCTCATGGGTGACAGAATTCTCTCTGATTATGCTTTATGTAATTTTTCTGAAGAAACAGGTTTTGCAGGAGTTTGCCTCTTGTTTTGTCTGTTGATTTTTGTTATTACCATTTGTTTCAGGCAGGCTTCAAAGATAAAGGATGAAAGATTGTTTGAATCAAATATTATTTGCTCTATTTGTTCTCTGTTTATAGTTCAGATTCTTGCAAACCTTGCCCTTGTTTTGGGACTTCTGCCTTTTGACGGTTTTACTTTTCCGTTTTTATCCGGAGGTCCTGAGATTATTGTTTTAATTTCAGAGTTCTTGCTTTTGAACAGATGCTTCAGAAATGAACCTATTGAAGAAGATTCGTACAGATTAAATGAAAACATCAACAGTCAAGATTATTAAAATTTTTATCATTTCCATACTCATTATCTGTATTGGCCTTTTCATTGTCAGAAGGCTTTCGTTTTTTGAAATCAAAGAGATAAATGTTACTTATTCTCAAAATCTTACAACTTTACCGGTAGAAGTTTCTCAATTTACAGAAGGACTTAAGGGTAAGAGTCTCTTTAAGGTTTCGCCTAATAAAACACAAGGTAAAATTTTACAAATTCCTTTCGTAAATGATGTTACAGTAAAGAGATTTTATCCTTCTAAGCTTGAAATTGATATTGTTTTTTCAGACATGAAGATTAAATGTTTCTCTTCTTATGAAGGTACAAAAGAGTATTTCCTTGCAAATGAGAAAGGTCTTTATCAATGTGATTATGAAATGTATGAGAACTACGGTTTTCTGCAGACAATTATGATTTCTAAGGATTACAGTAATAATTTAATAAGGTTTGGACTTGATAACGGTTTTAAACAGATGTTGAATCTCTGTAGCTCATTGGAATCAAATAACTTGATATCAAGCATAAAATACGATAATAATAATTTGAGTGATTTCGGCCGTTTGAGTCTTTTCATGGACAGTAAAAATGCTGTTTTGCGTGTTCTAGAACCTGTAGAACCAAAAAGACTTAAAGAAGCACTGGAACTTGTCAATTCAGGTAGTTACGACCTTTATTCAGGTACCATGATAAGACGAAATCAGGAGGACAGCATTGGCAGCAGATAAGGTAATAATGGGTCTTGATATTGGTTCTTCAATGGTAAGAGCTGTTGTAGGATCTGTGACTAAAGAAGGTCAGCTCATGGTCAACAGTATCTGTGAGAGACCAAGTGAGGGCGTCAGTGCAGGTGTTGTTGTTAATGTTGAGCAGACTTGCAAAACAATTACCTCAGTAATACAGGAAGCAGAACTTCAGGCAGGTGAAGAAGTACAGACAATAATTCTTGGATGTGGAGGTTCTTCAATAGAAGGAAAGCCGTCTACAGGTGTTGTTGGTATTAATTCAAAAGCACTTGAAATTTCAAAAAATGACATTTTCAGATCTTTGGAAGTTGCAAGAGCTTTTGAGCTTCAGCCGGACCGTGAAATTCTTCATACACTTGTTCAGGACTTCACAGTTGACGGAAAGAGCGGTATTAAAGATCCTCAAAACATGACCGGACACAGACTGGAGAGCCGTGTGCTTATTGTTACAGGTTCTTCAACTTCCTGTTCAAATACAAGAAGATGTGTACAAAGAGCAGGTTCCTATAATCCAAGACTTGTTTTGTCTTCTTTGGCAAATGCAGAAGTAGTTCTTTCCCAAGATGAGAAAGAGATGGGTACTATACTCATAAACATAGGTTCAAGTGTAACAGATATGATTGCCTATCAGAACGGCTCACCTTACTATGTTGGCGGAATAGATTTAGGTTCAGGAAATGTCACAAATGATATTGCCTACATTCTGAATAAACCAAAGGCTGTGGCAGAGCAGATTAAGTGTGAGTTCGGAAGTTGTTATATTCCTTCTGTAAGACCTGAAGAAAAAATAATTATACCGCAAGTTGGCGGTTTGCCGTCTATCCAGATGCCAAAGCGTGAGCTTACAAAGATAATAGAGCCACGAATGGCAGAGATTTTCTCACTTCTTAAAATGGATATAGATGAAAAACTTGTAAGCGGTAATTTTGGCGGAGGAATTGTACTTGTTGGAGGAGGCTCTCTTCTTTCAGGAGTAACAGAACTTGCTACTGAAATTTTCAGAATGCAATCCAGAATAGGTTTCCCTGAAGCTCTTCCTGGGCTTGACAGAGCATGTATTAATCCTAAGTATTCTACAGTTCTTGGACTTTTGAAGACAGAAGCCAAAAAGGCAAATTTATCAACTGCAACAGGAAGAAAGCCTGTTAAAGAAACAAAAGAAAGCGGTTTATTCAAGAAACTAGGCGGTTTCTTTAAGACCATAATATAAAAGAGGACACAAAAATGGATTTTGGAATGATTGAAGATTTGCTTCATGATGAGCAGACACCACCTACCGATATTAAAGTTCTTGGAGTTGGCGGAGCCGGCGGTAATGCTATTAACAGGATGATTTCCAGCGGATTGAAGAAGGTCACTTTTGTTGCCCTTAATACAGATGTCCAAGCTTTGCAGCGCTCAAATGCCCAAGTTCGTGTTCCAATAGGAAAACAGGTTACAGGAGGACTTGGAGCAGGCGGTATGCCGGAGATGGGGCAGAAAGCTGCAGAAGAAAGCCGTGATGAAATAGGAAAGCTTCTTCAAGGAACAGATATGGTCTTTATTACTGCAGGAATGGGTGGTGGTACAGGAACCGGTGCAGCACCTGTTATTGCAGAAGTTGCCAAATCTCAGAACATACTTACAGTAGCTGTTGTCACAACACCTTTTGCTTTTGAAGGAAGAAAGAAACTTCAGCTTGCAAATGAAGGAATTGATAAGCTCAGAAAGAATGTAGATACTCTTATTCTCATTCCAAACCAGTATCTTCTTAAGGTAGCTCAGAACAATACTCCTATTAAAGAAGCTTTTCTTATGGCAGATGATGTCCTAAGACAGGGTGTTCAGGGAATATCTGAACTCATTACAGAACCGGGTGAAATTAACATTGACTTTGCAGACGTAAGAACAGTCATGAAAGGCAAGGGTGATGCAATCATGGGAATTGGTATTGGAGAAGGTCAGAACAGAGCTGTAGATGCAGCACGTCAGGCAATTAACAATCCTCTTCTTGAAAATGCAAGAATAGACGGCGCAAAGAACATTCTTGTTAACCTTACAGCAGGTGATGGTCTTACTCTTTCAGAGTACCAGGACGTTGTTGAGATGATTACAGAGAATTGTGATAACGACGCTCTTATTATTGCAGGTCAGGCTTACAATGCAGACCTTGGAGATAAAGTTAAAGTCACAGTTGTTGCAACAGGTTTTAATCCTGATACAGTATCTATTGAGTCAAGCGAATTTGACAAACCAAAAAAGCGTTTTGACCAGTACATTAATCAGATAAATCAGGAAGCACCTGCTCCGGTAAGGGAAACTCCTGCACCAACAGAGGTTGCCTCTGAGAAAACAAAACCTGCAGAAGAACAGCCAATACCTTCACCTGCAAGACCAAAAGAAGAAGTAATTTCTGTCAATCGTTGGCAGGATTTACAGCAGCAGATTGGAAGAAGACCTCAAGGAGATACAAACTCTTCTGATTATTCATTCCCTGCAATTTTAAGATATACAAGAAAAGAAGACAGATGACACTTCTGGAAGAATTCAGACAGTATCTGATAGTAGAAAGGCATGCCATGCAATCAACTGTGGAGACTTACTCCGGAGAGCTGGCATGCTTTCTTAATTTTGCTGAAGAAGAGAACCTTGATGTTTATACAATGACTTCTTCAGATATTTCAGACTATCTTGTTTTTAGAAAAGATTCTCAGAAAAGCACAAGAACAACAGCCAAGACCCTTACAGTCTTAAGAGATTTTTATGCCTTTCTCTATGAAGAAAAAAGAATAGAAAAAGACCCT
>JAZLGI010000105.1:0-5379 GCA_045616225.1 Sphaerochaetaceae bacterium | reverse complement strand
GATGCTGACAGGGTAATCGTAGCTATGGGTTCAATCTGTGATGTTGCAGAAGAAGTAATAGATTACCTCAATGCTCATGGAGAGAAAGTAGGTCTTGTCAAAGTAAGACTTTTCAGACCGTTCGCAGCAGATAAGCTCATTGCAGCAATTCCTGCTTCAGCAAAGAAGATTGCTGTTCTTGACAGAACAAAAGAACCGGGATCACTCGGTGAACCTCTTTATCAGGATGTTGTTACTGCTCTTGCAAATGCAGGCAGAAACGATGTTAAGGTATGCGGTGGCCGTTATGGTCTAGGTTCAAAGGATACAGCTCCAAGTTCAGTATTTGCTATCTACAACGAACTCAAGAAGGCTGATCCGAAGAGACAGTTCACAATCGGTATTGTTGATGATGTTACAAATCTTTCACTTGAAGAAGATAAGAATTGCCCTAACACAGCAGCTGCCGGAACAATTGAATGTAAGTTCTGGGGTCTCGGCGGAGACGGTACGGTCGGTGCCAACAAAAACTCCATCAAGATTATCGGAGACTACACAGACAAGTATGTTCAGGCATATTTCCAGTACGATTCAAAGAAGACAGGCGGTGTGACAATTTCTCACCTGAGATTCGGTGACAAGCCTATCAAGAGTCCGTACTACATCAACAAGGCAGACTTTGTTGCCTGTCATAATCCCAGCTATGTTACAAAGGGATTCAAGATGGTTCAGGATGTAAAGCCTAACGGAGTATACATGATTAACTGTCAGTGGACACCTGAGGAACTTGATCATCATATGGATGCTGCAAGCAAGCAGTATATTGCAAAGAACAACATTCAGCTTTACACAATTGATGCCATTGACCTCGCACAGCAGATTGGAATGGGCAAGAGAACAAATACTATTCTTCAGAGCGCATTCTTCACACTTGCAAAGGTTATGCCTCAGGAGGAAGCTATTGCTCACATGAAGGAAAAAGCAACACAGTCATACCTCAAGAAAGGTCAGGATATCGTTGATATGAACCACAAGGCTATAGACCTCGGTGCGACAGCATTCAAGAAGGTTGAAGTTCCTGCTTCATGGGCAAATGCAACAGACAACAAGGTTGCTGCCGAAAAAGAAGGAAAAGCAGAACTCGTCAAGATGGTTTCAACAATTCTCGATCCTGTTGACAAGATGGACGGAGACAGTCTTCCTGTCAGTGCATTTATGGATCATGTGGATGGTCAGTTCGAACTTGGTGCTGCAGCATACGAAAAGAGAGGAGTTGCAGTATCTGTTCCCAGATGGGATGCTGCAAAGTGTATCCAGTGTAACAACTGTTCTTATGTATGTCCTCATGCAACGCTCAGACCTTTCGCACTTACAGAAGATGAAGCCAAGGCCGCTCCTGCAGCTGCAAAGCTTGTTGATGTAAAGGTCGGAAAGGGTAAGGGCGTTTATAAGTTTACAATCGCCATTTCTCCTCTTGATTGTATGGGTTGCGGTGTTTGTGTGGGTGCATGTCCTGTTAATGCTCTTGAAATGGTACCTCAGGAAGAAGAACTTGCTCAGCAGGAAGTATTCAACTACTGCGTATCCAAGGTTGCAGAAAAGAAAGATATGCAGGACAACACTGTCAAGGGCTCACAGTTCAAGCAGCCTATGCTTGAATTCTCAGGTTCCTGTGCAGGTTGTGCTGAAACATCTTATGCACGCCTCGTAACACAGCTCTTCGGAAGCAGAATGTACATCTCAAACGCAACAGGTTGTTCTTCAATTTGGGGCGGTCCTGCATCAACATCTCCTTATTGCACAAACAAGGAAGGAAAAGGACCTGCATGGTGTAATTCATTGTTTGAAGATAACGCAGAACACGGTCTGGGAATGTTTATCGGTCAGGAAAAGATTCGTGAAGATCTTGCTGCAATAGTTTCCAAAATGGCTGCTGAAGGCAAAGATCCTGCAATCAAGGCTGCTGCACAGACATGGCTTGATACAAAGGAAGACGGTGAAGCAAACCAGAAAGCTTCTGCAGATTTGATTGCTGCTCTTGAAGCAAAAGATTGTGACTGCGAAAACAGAAAAGAAATTCTTTCAAAGAAATCTTACCTCAACAAGAAGTCTGTATGGATTTTCGGTGGAGACGGTTGGGCATACGATATCGGTTACGGTGGACTTGATCATGTACTGGCCTCCAAGAAGAATGTAAATGTATTTGTATTTGATACAGAAGTTTACTCCAATACAGGCGGACAGGCTTCCAAGGCTTCAAATATCGGTCAGGTAGCACAGTTTGCCGCAGCCGGTAAGGAAGTGAAGAAGAAGAGTCTTGCTGAAATCGCAATGCAGTATGGCTATGTCTATGTTGCTCAGGTTGCCATGGGTGCAAATCCTGCTCAGACAATCAAGGCAATTACAGAAGCAGAAGCCTACAACGGACCTTCTCTCATCATCGGTTATGCACCATGTGAAATGCACTCTATCAAGGGTGGTATGATGAACTGCCAGAAAGAAATGAAGAAGGCTGTTGATTGCGGATACTGGAACCTGTTCAGATTCAATCCTGCTGCTGACCAGAAGTTCACACTGGATTCTAAGGATCCTGCAGACGGATATCAGGACTTCCTGATGAACGAGGCAAGATACTCACGCCTTACACGAGAATTCCCTGAAAGAGCTGACAAACTCTTCAAGTTAAACGAAGAAGAAGCCAAGGCACGCTGGGAACATCTTAAAAAGCTTATTGATCTCTATAAATAAGATTAAATGAAATTAAGCTGAAATAATAAAAGGGGCTGTTGCAAAACGGTCCCTTTTTTCTATTTGTCCGTACTTATGTACAGGTTTCTCTTCAACAGAACATCATCTGAAAATCAATAGTGGGGCGGTTTGCGGTTGGGACGGGACTCCACATCGAGTTCTTCGACTTTTTTTGCAAGAAAATCAATCTGTTTTTCAAGTTTTGAAATAATCGTGCTTTGAGATGAGACAATTTCGTTAAGCTGTCTGACTTCATCCTGAAGATAGACAAAATCCGTTTCAAGTTTCTGTAATTCTTTATCCATAATTCTTATCATCGTGATACAAAGCCTATTAGTGAAAGATATATAAACCTTTACTTCGTAAAGAATTATTCGTAATATTTCAACAACTGAGTTTTGAAATAACTGCTATCTACTAAGCCTTCTTAAACAAAACAATAGGAACAGCAAATAATGGTGTCAAATCGTTAAAAAGTATTATATTCCAAAACAGCTTGGGAACAGCGTAAACTATGCGAACTAGGGACTATTGTAACGGGGTCAACTCCTTCTACGCAGCATGATGAATACTATTCAGAAGATGGAATTCCATGGGTGACACCAACTGATATTTCTGAGAGGTATATTTCTGAAACACCAAGAAAACTGAGTAGAAAAGGACAGTCTGTTGCGCGTGTTGTATCATCAGGTTCAATACTGGTAACTTGTATTGCGAGTATAGGAAAAAACACGCTTTTAACAACCCCAGGAAGCTTTAACCAACAGATTAATGCCTTGACTCCGTATAAAGAGCATAACTCATATTTTCTTCTTTCAGAAAGTGAATTATGGTCAAATAAAATGAAACAACAGGCTGCTTCAGGTACCATGCAAATTGTAAACAAAACCGAGTTTTCGGAATTGGAAACTATGGTACCAAACCCAGCAGAAGAAAAAGCTATTGGACGTTTCTTTGAGAACCTTGATACTCTTATCACCCTTCATCAGCGTAAGTTTTCATCTTATGCAGAACTCTGATTTGCAAAAAAAGTAATTGCTTGGGAACAGCGTAAACTGGGACAAATGGGAACAACTTATACCGGATTGTCAGGAAAAACAAAAGAAGATTTCGGTCACGGGACTGCACGATTTGTCACTTATATGAATGTTTTTCTTAATCCGGTAGCAGACAAAACGAGAACTGAGGCAGTTGAAATTGATGATAAGCAAAACCAAGTTCAACGTGGAGATGTATTTTTTACAACATCTTCAGAAACTCCTGATGAAGTAGGAATGTCCTGTATTTGGCTTGAAAATAGTGAAAATACATACCTAAATAGCTTTTGCTTTGGATACCGTCCTACAGAAACAATTGATCCATACTACATGGCATATATGCTCCGTTCTGATGAAGTTCGCAAAAAAATAATACTTCTTGCACAAGGGATTTCAAGGTACAACATTTCAAAAAATGGGATGATGCAAATATCTGTTCCAATGCCGAATATGGATGAACAAAGAAAAATCGGACAGTATTTCAAGCAACTTGACACTCTTATCACCCTTCATCAGCGCAAGTCTATTTTAACACAGCCCAGATAAAGACCTCATGACAAGGTCAATATCTTGGTTTTCCAACTCCTGAATTATATGCAAATATGTTTTCTGTGTTGTGTTCATACTTGCATGTCCGAGACGCTTTGCAACGCTTGCAATTGACACTCCTGCAAAAAGAAGAAGTGAAGCATGTGTATGCCTTAAACCATGTATTGTAATTTCTGGAACCCCAACAGCCCTACAATGCCTAGCAAGAACGGAATTCGCAGTTGAATTATACATCCGGTTGTGGACAAAAATTGGTTCGTTCTCCGGTAGCTCTTTGACCAGATCTGAAAACTGAACAACTATTTGCCAATCAATTTTTATCTTCCTGACAGATGAATTATTCTTGGTTGGCAAGAATCCAGTATTGCCCTTATAATCCCAAGTTTTACTAATAGACAAGGTTTGATGTCCAAAATCAAAATCTTTAGGGGTTATAGCCAGTGCTTCGGAAAATCTCATACCCGTTTTTGCAATCAGGAGAATCAACCAATCCCAATTGATACCCTTATCCAAAGTAAGATGGGTAAGCAAAGTATGTAATTCAAATTGGTTTAAATACTTTATCTTTTTTGGTGCAGGAGTTTTCCCCTTAATAATGGCTTTTCGTGTTGGATCCTTTGGGATTAATCCTTCATCCACGGCATCCATTATTGCACCCTTCAACTGATGATGAAAATCCATTGTAGTTTGCCTTTCATGCAGCTCCGCATAGTCATTTAACAATTGTTGATATTTTACTCTTGTAAAATCACATAATTTGACTTTTGGCATCAGCTTTTGAAGCCAGGATTGTGTCATGTAGTATTTGTTCATGGTTACTTTCCTGACTGCACCTTCCTTATATACTTTGATCCACTTCAAATAATAAGCATAAAAATATTCGTTCTTTTTTGATGTTTGTAACATATAAGCTCCTTATTGCTTGCGCTGATGAAGAGTGATAAGAGTATCAAGATTAAGAAAAAAATCTCCAATTTTATTCTGTTCCTTTTTATTGGTAGTTACTGAATATTCAACATCAACCAATTGAGAAACTTTAATACTTGGCTGAACCGCACCCATGACG
>JAZLGI010000104.1:0-3482 GCA_045616225.1 Sphaerochaetaceae bacterium | reverse complement strand
ATTTCGTGCAAATCTGGAAACACTTTTTGTGACAATGAGGTCGTATTCTCCTGCTTCACAGGCTGCAATCATTTCATTGAACTGGTCTCTGTGTTTCATTGATGTAGCAGTAATTCCTTCATCTGCGTAGATATGCTGAAGAACTGCCTTGGAATCCTGTTGTCAGGATGCTGTTCTGTACGGAAGGAAGAATTATACATACATTAAGAACACAATTCCTGCCTATTCACCGGAACAACAGTCTCCTAAACAAGAGAATCGTAAGCCTTCAAATAAGGCTTCTACAGGTGTTTTTAAAGCTGATGATTCACAATATTCATTTGAAAATCTGCTCAAGAAACAACAAGAGGAGGTGTTCTGATGGCTGAACAGACAAAAGATATTGAAGAAATGCTCAACTACCTGGATCTTCCTTTGATGGCAGCCAAGGTAAATGAGTTGCAAAGACGTCCTGAAGGTGTGTCTCTGACACCTGTTCAATACCTTCGTGAAATAATAGAACCACAGGTTTTGGATACCAAGAACAACAGATTCCTGTTGCATCTGCGACTCAGTTCTCTTATTGAACGTAATGCAGATATTGCAAATCTCAAAACCGGTAACGGCAGAATTTACAATGATAATGTGGTAAGACAGTTACTTACATTTGAATTTGTTGAAAACAGAAAGAACGTTAATGTCTTCGGCGTTACGGATGCCGGTAAATCTTACTTTCTCAGTGCTTTCTGTATGGAAGCCTGCAGAAGAGAACTCAGATGCAAGTTCATTGACTATGCTGAATTCATGGACGATATGCAGAATCTGTACCGTGATAATTACACAAGCTACAAGCGTAAGCTTAAGTACTATTCCAAAGTCCAGCTTCTGATGATAGATGATTTTGCAATCAACAAATATTCAGAAGATGCCATCAACATTCTTTACCATTTGATTAAGTCAAGAACCGACAATGGCGTTTCGACTATGATCAGTTGCCAGTACTCTCCTGAAGAATGGGGCAAGCACCTGAGCTTTGATGAAGATTGTTATGGAAAACTTGATGGAATCAGACGGCGTCTGATCAATGACGGTTACTATGTCCTTATAGAAAAGAGCAAGTAATTATCCTAGGTTGGCGGCGACCGGAAAATCTGGCACCGCTGACCTGTTTATTTGGCACCATCGACCGCTTTTAATGGCAATTTGCATCGGGTTACAAAAGCAACCTGAACATGCAGCGGAATATGTTAGAAACAGTGAAAAAATTGATGTGCCGTATTCAGTAAAAACTGAAAAAAGCTATTTTTCAGACGTTGAACATAGAATAAGGGCAAATATACAAAGAGATTTCATATTTCTCTGACATTTGCTTTTTTTAAAGTTAAACCCAAAAAAGTTTTTTCAGCAATCTATTTGTAGGAATGCTGACAAACAGATGCAACAAATAAGACAATAAAACTACCAATGGTAAAGTCAATACAAATGTCAGGATTGTAAGAAGGTACGGAGACTGTGTATCTTTCATAACCAGCTCATAAACAAGACACCCAACATTTGTCATTACCAGAAAATGTGTAAGAAATATTTCAAAAGATATTTTGCCAAAGAACAGTAATACTTTTGATGAAAGCAGTTTCTGAACCCTATCAGATTTTGAAACAAACAAAATCAACAGACCCGCACCAATAGCACAAAGGTATTCTGTTTTCAATTGAATAGGGTAAACATGAACTGGAAGTTTTACCAATAAAAGTCCTACAATAAAAAGAAGAATTAAAAATACTTTTTTAATCTCTTTTTCTTTATTCAACAAAAGTAATTCACTAACAAAAGAACCTACTGCAAAATATCCTATTTGAGGAAGAAATAAGGATACTATTGCTAGAACCATGCTTGGTAAATATCGGTTTTTACTTTCGCCAAATAAAGCATAAGAAGCATATACAGAAAGAGACCCCATATAAATTATGCTCAAACACCACAACGGAGCCAGAGGACGAAGATCTGTTTGAAACCACATTGTAATAAAAGTAGTCTTTAAGAATCTGCCCAGTGTTTCACAACCTGTAGGTTGACATTGCAGTAGCCATGGGCAATCGGCAACATCAGCCCATCTTTCAAATAAAGCCAATCCGTTCCAGTAGAAAAGAACCGAAACCAATGCACAGACAAAACATGGAATAAGCAACTGAAAATACCGTTTTAAGGCAGCCTGTCCCATAACAATTGCCTTATTTCCACTTTCCCTATAAGAAAATACAGGAAAAACAGCAATCATTACCAAAAACAAATAAAACCCCAAATTATTGTTTGTAAAAACTGCAGGAATAAAATTGTTAAAGACTGTTTCCTTTGCTAAAGGCAAGTCTGAAAAACACTCACTGCCAAACCCTACAAACCCATTGTTAAAGGCAACAACAGCAATATGGTAAATGAAAACAGATAAAGCAGAGAGGCCTTTTAATCCGTCAAAATACTTTATTCTGGTCATGGCAACTATCTCCGCTACCTATTTAAATGCTTTATAAGAACGCATTCAAGAGGCTTAAGAACGAGCAAATGGATAGTCGTCGGGATTAACGCCACCGGAGACCTGCTTCAGTTCTTCTTCCGACAGTTCCTTAAGTTTCTTATTTAAAATTTCCACTTCTTTTTTAATCTGTTCAAGTTCTTCTTTTGTTTTCATGATTCTTAAACCTCCTATGATTATCAACTTCTACTGAATTATACGACAGAAGATGGCAAACGGCTACATATAAAAGAATCAGTTCCACTGCAAGGTTGTGTTTCAGAAAACATTCTGCCTTATTACTTCATAAGAACGACCTATTCTCGAGAACATTTGTCTCAAAAAGTGTAGGTTGTTCAGGGTGCATTACACCAATAAGTGGGGTGCAAGAAACAAAAACTTTATTCAGCAGTGTTTTAAGGACAATATCTCTGAAGAAAAGATTGAGTTTCTTTTCAACTACACTATGCAAGCCTACAAGGAGCTTGAGGGCAAATAGAAAGAGACTTGAATGAACAAGCCTCTTTTTAACGGGGAGGACCTTTCTCCTCTCCAAATTTATTATAGGAAAATTGGTATTGACCTCAAATCATCCAAAAGATTTTCTATGAACTATTGAGGGATCTTGATTTGGATAGCCCCCGGTGTCTGGATCTGTCATTCCATATACCCCAGGTCCGGATGCTCCTCCAGTAACCATATTCAATTCATCTTCAGTTAATTCTTTAAGTTTTTGGTTTAGTTTTTCATATTCTGTTTTTAGTTGAGTTAATTCTTCTTTTGTTTTCATAATGAATACTCCTATTTTCGGATCCTTTAGTTGTCATCGTAGAAGAGCCCCCATGTCAAGTCAGGATGGGTTCATAATCGGGTACTATCCAATCTTCTACCGTAATACCACCACCTACAACCTGTTTTAGTTCGTCTTCCGTAAGTTCAGCAAGTTTCTTGTTCAGTTCTGCGTACTCTTCTTTAATTTGCTCAAGTTCTTCTT
>JAZLGI010000103.1:0-3561 GCA_045616225.1 Sphaerochaetaceae bacterium | reverse complement strand
AGGAGGTATAACATGAAAGCTATTGAACTTGAAAAAGCTTACAACCCAAAAGATTTTGAAGATAAAATTTATCAATCTTGGGTAGATGATGGTAATTTTCATCCGGCAGAAGGAGCAGGCAAACCTTTTACTGTAGTTATGCCACCACCAAATGTAACCGGCATTCTTCACATGGGACATGCTTTGAACAATTCTCTTCAGGATATTCTTACCCGTTATTACAGAATGTGCGGCAGAACCACACTATGGGTTCCGGGTACTGACCATGCCGGAATTGCCACTCAAAATGTTGTTGAGAGACAAATTGCAAAAGAAGGTCTTAGAAGACAGGATTTAGGAAGAGAAAAATTCTTGGAAAGAACATGGGCAGTTAAAGAAAAACATCATGATATTATTGTCAAACAGCTAAAGAAAATAGGTTCATCCTGTGACTGGGATCATGAAAGATTTACAATGGATGAAGGTCTTTCAAAAGCTGTACGTGAAACATTTGTCACACTTTATGAAAGAGGACTCATTTATAAGGGTTTGTATCTTGTAAACTATTGTCCTCACTGCGGAACGGCACTTGCAGATGATGAAGTTGAACATCAGGAAGATAAAGGTCATCTTTGGGACATCAATTATCCGTTTGCAGACGGAAGCGGAAATATTACTGTTGCAACAACAAGACCTGAGACTATGTTCGGTGACGTTGCAGTTGCAGTAAACCCAGATGATGAAAGATATAAATCCATTGTAGGAAAAATGGTAAAGCTTCCTCTTACTGACAGGGAAATACCAATTATCGCAGATAGTTTTGTTGGAATCGATTTTGGTACAGGTATGGTTAAGATTACACCGGCGCATGATCCTAATGACTGGGAATGCGGGAAACGTCATAATCTTGAGGCTATAAATGTACTTAATCCAGATGGAACAATGAATGATGTCTGTCCTGAAGAATTCAGAGGACTTCCTGCAGAAGAAGCCAGATTTAAGGTTGCTCAGAAGCTGGAAGAACTTGGTTATCTTGTAGGTTGCAAGGAATATAATCACGAGGTAGGCCATTGCTATAGATGTAATACAACAGTAGAGCCGTATATGAGCGAACAGTGGTTTGTTAAAATGAAATCACTTGCAGATAAGGCTCTTGATGCATGGAAGAAAGGGGAAATAGTATTCTATCCAAAGCATTGGGAAACTACTTACTGCCATTGGCTTGAGAACATAAGAGACTGGTGCATAAGCCGTCAGTTATGGTGGGGACATAGAATTCCTGTTTGGTATTGTGAAGATTGCGGAGAAATGATGGTTTCACGTGAAGATCCTTCATGTTGTAGCAAGTGTGGTAGCAAGCATATTCATCAGGATACAGACGTACTTGATACATGGTTCAGTTCATGGCTTTGGCCGTTCTCTACTTTGGGATGGCCTCAAGAAACAGAAGATCTTAAGAAATTCTTCCCTACAAGCACATTGGTAACAGCATACGATATTATTTTCTTCTGGGTTTCAAGAATGATAATGGCCTCTCTTGAGTTTACCGGAAAAGTTCCTTTCAAAGATATTTACATTACCGGCCTTGTAAGAGATAAGAAAGGCAGAAAGATGTCAAAAAGCCTTGGAAACGGTATTGATCCTCTTGAAGTCATTGACCTTTACGGTGCAGATGCAATGAAGTTTACGCTATGTTATCTTGCTGCTCAGGGCCAGGATGTTCTCATAGACATGGACTCATTTAAAATGGGTTCCCGTTTTGCAAATAAAATTTGGAATGCAACAAGATTCCTCTTAATGAACTTGGAAGGTAGAAATCTTGTAGAAGTAAATCCAAATCAATTTACAGACATAGATAAATGGATTTACCACAGTCTTAATGAGAATGTAAAGAAAGCAAGAACTGCACTTGAGAATTACAGATTTAATGAAGGAGCTCAAGCTGTTTATGATTTCTTCTGGAATGATTTCTGTGACTGGTATGTAGAAGCTGCCAAAGTATCTTTATACAGTGATGATTCAAATGAGCAGGACAGAATAGTCTCAATTATGATGGATATACTTGCAAAAGCAATGAGAATGATGCACCCATATCTTTCATTCATTACTGAGGCAATTTATGACAAGCTTCCAAATACAGAAGGAAAGGTAATTAACGCATCCTATCCTGAATACAAAGAGAATTTAGGATATGAAAAAGAAGCAATGTTTGTTCAGTCAATGCAAGAAGCTGTCAGATGTGTAAGAAACATCAGAGCACAGCTTGGAATAGATGCCGGTAAGAAACTAAAGGTTGTAATAAGAACAGACAGAAATAAAGACCTTGCAGACTTTATGACAAAATATATAAAACTGCTTGAGAGCTTCATAAATACAGAAAGTCTTATTATAGATGCAGATGATTCAACTGACATAAAAGGAGCTTTCCCAGTTGCCGGACAAGGATTTGAAACATATCTATTCATAAGAGATGCAATTGATGTAGAAAAAGAAATTGCAAGATTGGAAGATGATATTAAGAAGACTCAGGCTCTTTTGGACGGAGTAAATAAAAAGCTGTCAAATGAGAACTTTATCAAGAATGCAAAGCAGGAAGCTATTGATAAAGAGAATTCAAAGAAAGCTGAATTTGAAGAAAAAATTAGTAAATCTAATAAAAATATTAAAGTTTTAAAATCATTTTAATATTTAAATTAAATTAAAAACTATCAAAACTAAATAAAACCTATATAAGTGAATATTTTCTTATATAGGTTTTTAATTATTTCAATTATTTTCTTGTATTGTTTCCAATAAGAGTATATACTGTTTCACTAGAAAGGTATCAGTATGGCAAAATCTATTGCTTTCCATCTTCAAAAAGGTGGAGTGGGCAAAACTACTATCTCGGGGTCTTTAGCATGCCAATCCGCATTGGATGGGTACAGGACTTTATTGATAGATTTAGACCCACAGGGCAATGCATCTTCTTGGTTTTTAAAAGAAGCCCCAAAGTATGAATTAAGTGATGTAATTCAGGGGAATTGCTATATAAATGATGCAATAATTGCGGTTAATCAGGTTCCTAATCTTTATTTGCTGCCTACTTTTGGAATTGGTGGTACATTAAAGAGTTACAGTGAAACAAAGCTTGCTGAAGAACCTTATGTGCTTCAGGATTTAATTCAGGAATTGAAAAAAGCTTTTGATCACATAATAATGGATCTTTCCCCTGGATTAGGAAGACTTGAGAGAGCTGCATTAATTGCAAGTGATGAAGTCATAACTCCTATGACTCCGGAAGTTTTCAGTTTAGATGGTTTGGAAATCTTTGTAGATGAATTGTCAAAGATAAAGAAAAACCTAAAAAGTACCGTTCAACATTCCAAAGTTATTATAAATTCTTTTGATGAAAGAATTAAACAACATAGAGAAATTTCAGAAGCCGCTTCTAAAGGTAAATTTAAAGTCTACAGAATTCCTGTTGATCCTGTTTTCAGAAAAGCACAGGAAGCTTCTGCTGCACCGCAAGTTTTCAAAATTAGAGGAAGAGGTCTTAAGGAAAAAACTATACTTTCTTTAAAAGAATTAAATAAAAATATT
>JAZLGI010000102.1:0-30142 GCA_045616225.1 Sphaerochaetaceae bacterium | reverse complement strand
AAGACCGCTTGGCCTCCGACTTTTGAGATTTTTGCAGGAAAGGTTCCAAAAGATCCTACTCTTGATTTGCAGAGAGGACGTCTGGTGATTTCTGATAACAGACTTGTTTTGTATCAGAAAATACTTAAAGAAAAGGTTTGCAAAGAAGTATGGAGTATGCCGGTAAGCGAAATCAAATCTGTTGGATTTGGAACACTTTTGCCGTTACGTAGAAAAGGAATAAGAATTTACACAGAAGAAGATACCGTTGAATTTACTGCGGAACCTGTTATGAAGAGAAAAGATGAATTCTACAAAGCTTTAGGGTGGGAAATACCTCAGAATACAGAAATCCAGACGGGTAAATGATCTGACACTCCTGTCATAAGATTTCTGTTAAAAGCATTAGGTTTTCCGTCTACGGTTTTTAGAATTCCTTCAAACAATACTCCACTTTTGGATATCTCAAGTCCGCTTGAGATATTTTTTATGAGAATGTTGTCAAAACTTTCCCAACCTGATGTCTTTGACCAGTAGTAAGACCCCGGGGGAAAGATGTTTCTTTCTGAATCCATCCAAAAGCAATACCAATGATTTCCATGTGTTTTTTTTGATGAAACACGCAGAGGAGAGTTTCCGGATTCAGAACTCATCATATTTTTATCTTCATAGGTGTCATTGAAATCTCCTGCGGCAATGACAAGAACAGTGGGATTTTCATTTAGAATCTCTTCTGAAATATCTGATAAGGTCTGTGCCGTGTCCAATCTTAAATGTGCAGTTTCTTCTTTTCCTTCTATTCTGGATTTTGCATGAATTGCCAAAACAGATATTGGAGACTGTTCGTAATTTATGTCTACCTGAAGGATAGGACGGTACAGAGTTTCATGAATTACAGCCTTTGAAATTTCTATTGTACTTATTACTGCTGTTCCTATTGCATCACCGGGTCTTTTTGCAAATGCAAAATAATTGAAACCTCTTGATTTCATTTCCCTGGAGGAAACAAGGTCTTTAACAACATTTTCATTTTCTACTTCATTTAGTATGATGACGTTGGCTTTTTTCAGTTTTCCGGTAGATAGAACCTGAACAGATTTGGACAGCCTTTGCTTATACAATTCTTCTGTCCAAAGTCCTTTTGACGTAAATTGTGCATAACCTTCTTCTGTTCCGTCATCTTTTGCATCAAATAAATTCTGAACATTCCAACTTGCTATTATGAGATTATTGTTATTCTTAATTTCTGTCTTGCAGGATAGACTCAAAAAAACAAATACTAAAAAACCGATTAAAACAATAATTGCCTTTCTCATTATGCCTCCGCTTACTTATGTTATTTTTTTTGCCTGATGCTCAGAATTTGAATTAGACGGCAACCGGTTTCTCATTGAAGAGAATGAATTTTTGAATTAGTATGGCTTGTAACCTTTTATTTAGGAGGAAGATATGTTCAAGAAAGAAGTGCTGGAAAGATTTCTGAGATATGTACAAATAGATACAATGAGCAATCCTGATGTTGCCGGAGAAATTCACCCTTCTACAGAAGGACAGTGGAATCTTCTCAGATTGCTTGAAAAAGAGCTTAAAGAACTTGGAGTAAATGATACAGCGCTTGATGAACATGGTTATCTTCTTGCCAAGATTCCTGCAAATACAGACAATGCAGAAACAATTGCTTTCAATGCTCATGTAGATACATCAAGTGATGTAGAGGGCAACCACGTAAAACCTCAAGTCATAGAATCTTATGACGGAAAAGATATTGTTCTTAATGGAATTACCATTAAGGCCTCTGATAATCCGCAGTTACAGCAATACATAGGGAGTCAGATTGTCACTTCTGACGGAACAACACTTTTGGGTTGTGATGATAAAGGCGGAGTTGCTGAGATAATGACAGCTATTTCTTATATCATGACCCATCCGGAAGTAAAACATGGAGCAATAGAGGTTTTATTCTCTCCTGACGAAGAGACAGGAACAGGTCTGTCTTTCTTTGACCCTAAAAAGCTATCATGCAGTGCTTTTTACACAGTTGACGGAGGAGAACGTTTTGTAGTTGAAACAGAATGTTTTAACGCAGCTTCTGTGAAAATTGATTTCCAAGGTATTTCCTATCACCTTGGAAGTGCAAGAGGCAGAATGGTAAATGCAGTTACCATGGCCTGTGCTTTTGTAAATATGCTTCCGCAAGCAGAAAGCCCTGAAGCCACAGATGACAGATATGGCTACTACTGTCCGTTTGAAATAACAGGGGGTGTGACTTCTGCTTCTGTTGTACTTATGCTGAGAGACTTTGATTTTGACAATCTTCTCAGACGTATTGATACGGTCAAAAGCATTGCATCTGTTATAGAGAGTATTTATCCGGGTGCAAAGACAAAGGTAGAGTACGGCATTACCTATAGAAACATGGCAGAAGCTTCCAAAAAGAATCCAAAGGCTTTGGAACTTATGTTTAAAGCAGGTAAGGAACTTGGTCAGGATTTGAGACAGGAAATAATCAGAGGCGGTACTGACGGTGCTGCTATTGCTCAACATGGAATACCTACACCAAATATTTACGACGGCGGTCATAATTTCCACAGTTTGTATGAGTGGGCAGCAGTTGACTGCATGAATGATGCTGTTAAACTTGTAGTAGAGATTATTAAACAGTGGGCATTATGAAGAAACTTACATTGGTACTGATTGTTTTCCTTTTATCCTTGACATCAGTTTTTGCAGAAGAGATTACCTATGTGTATAAGAACAGTGTTTCTTCTGTGGGGTTGGATAATCCTCATGTAGGTAACAGTTATTATGATAAAGACAGGAATCTTGTAGTTGTCTCCCATAAGCGCAAAGATGTGACTGAATTTGATGTAATCAGGACAAAAACCAAAATTGAAATAGGAAATATCATAACAAAGAAAAGATTTCCACTGATGTTTCTTGAAGGTTCTGCTTCTTTGAATAAGGTTGGTGCAAACCTGTCTGTAAATACTTTTGCTTATCCTGTCTCCCTTATGGTTGCTTTTGATACAGACTATGAATTTAAAAGTGAAAATTTATACATGGGATTAAGAGCAGATATGCCTTTGAGCAATCTTTCTGAAAATAAATTCACACTTGTAGAAGATGCTGCAATATATGCGTATTCATTGTTTGGTGCAAATCTTAATTGCTTGGATGATAATGAATTTCTTATTGCAAAATGGGGACTTGGTTACAGGCATATTTTTGGTGAGTTCTTTTGGTCTGTAGAATATGATTCTGTGTGGAAACACAGTGAGCATGCCTTTTCTACTGATTTTGCTTTTGGATTTGGAGTAATGATTTGAGAAAAATCTTTCTTGTTTGCTTCGGTCTTGTTTTTCTCTTTGTTCTCTCTTCCTGCGGAACTGCGGGGGCTGTGATAAGGTCTAATTTTGAGGGAATTCCTGTCTGGTATTATATTCCGGATTCTCAGGTAAAAAGCGGGAGATCTGTTTTTATAGGCGAGGGAAAGGCTCCAAGTCAGAGACAGGCAAAACTGTTGGCTTACTCAAATCTTGCGGAAAACTTGGGCAACTACTTTGGAACGGAACTAAGTGATGAGTATTACAGGGAGTTAACTGTTTTTCAGACAATAGAAGATGTTGATTTAGCAGTAAGTGATTCTTATTCTTTCATGGAAGGTGGTCTTTATAAGGTTATTCTAAGGGCTACTGCAAATACAGAGCTTATAGAAAAGTCCAGAAGTGAATCTGCTTTGCAAAAACAGAAGAATTTGGAAGAAATAAACGGACTTGTAGGTGAAGCAGTTGAGCTAATGAAAGAAGGATTGGACTTCCTTGCCATTGAGAAATACATGGATGCTATGTTGCTTTCCTATGGTAATGCAGATGTTGATTCTTTTTATTCTTTTGACGAGCTTTTAAAGGAATGTCTTTTAATACTAAATTCTGTTTCTTTGAATGTTTCGTTTGCAAACCCTTCAAGAGCAAGTTGCAGATTGGAAGCTCTTGTAACAGAAGGGAAGATTACAAGTCCTGCAGTCTCATGTCCTGTTTTGGCCTCTTTTAAAGCTTTGAATGTTAATGGAGAAACCTATGATGATTCTTTTAACTACAGGACTTCAGATTTAGGATATATTGATTTTTCTCCGGCAAATTATTCAATCGTAAGAAACGGTACGGTTGTTTTTGCCCTTGATTATGAAGACAGGATTTCTGTTCTGGAGAGCAAGGTAGGTAAAGAAACCGTTAAGGAATTGAGAAAAGCTTTTGAAGAAAAAAAAGTCAGATTTGATTATGAACTTGTGTATACAGACAAGGTTGTAGGTCTTGTTGTGATGGATTTTAATTCCAGCGGAGAAGAGCAGAATCCTTCTTTCTCAGAAAAATATTTCAGAAGAAAATTTGAAGAATCAGGAATAAAAACAAAGGTTGTAGATTATAACTCTCTTATGGATGACTTGGATATGCTTGATGAATATAGTGCCAATCAAGATGGAAACGGTTATCTTTTTATTTCCAGAATAACGGAAATAGACTCTTTCAAGTCTGAAACGGGAACATTTGTAGTTTCATGTGAAGGGTCTTTTTCTATTTTTGATACAAAAGACAAAGAGTTGCTGGAAAGCAGCGGAATAGTATTTTCCACAGGATTTGGAAAAACAGAAGAAGAGGCAACTGAACAAAGTTTTGAAAACCTTGCAGACTTATTCTTCTCATTTGTAAGGTCTGTGTATGTTTAAAATTATCAAAACAATGGTTGTTGAAGAGTACAAAGGCAAAGCCTTATTGTACAGGGATGACAGAACCGGAATGGAAGTTTTTCATGTTAAGAATGACAGTTCGGAATTGTGTTGTGCCTTTATTTTTGGTACTCCTTCTGAAGACAGTAAGGGAACTGCCCATATTCTTGAGCATACTGTCCTCTGCGGTTCTGAGAGATATCCTGTGAAAGACCCGTTTTCACAGATTTATCTTTCCAGCCCAAACACTTTCTTAAATGCAATTACTTTCTGTGATAAGACAATGTATCCTTTTGCTTCTCCTTTGAAAAAGGATTTTGATAACATATTTGATGTTTATGCAGATGCAGTTTTTGCTCCGTTACTCAGAAAAGAATCTTTTGAACAGGAAGGAATCAGAGCTTTTGGAGATAAGTTTGACGGTGTTGTTTTTAATGAAATGACGGGAGCTTTATCTACAGAAGACTCTGCTGTGGAAACTTATTGTTGCAGGAAATTGTTTGAGAATACTCCTTGTGCTTATGAATCCGGTGGAGAGCCGTATTTTATTGCAGATTTGACTTATGAAGAATACCTTGCACGTTACAGAAAGTGGTATTCTCCTTCAAACTGCAGGCTGTTTTTATTTGGAAATCTTAATGCAGATGAGTATATTTCCAAACTTGAGGAGCGTTATTTCAAAGACCTTTCAAAATGGGATAATGTGAAAATAACTGTTAATTCAGAACCTTATATGAATAACAGAGCCTCTGAAATGAGGGATGTTGCATTTACCCAGGCTCCTGATGCCAACAGTGTTGTGATGACGTGGCTTACCTGCCCCAGTGATGATGTAGATAATTCTTTTACTGCATCATTTCTTGTGGATATGCTTCTTGGAAGCCCAAGTTCTCCGCTTTACAGAGCTATCACAGAAAGTAAACTTGGGGATGACCTAAGTCAGGTTTCCGGAATAAATACAGAGTATCCTGTGCTCACATTTACTGTTGGTTTTGTCAAAGCAAAACACAATTCAGAAGATGAAATAGAAAAGTTTATTCTTGATACTTTTAAAGGGTACGTAAAAAACGGTTTTGACAAGAGTACTGTTGAAACTGCGTTGAAACGTCAGGAATTTAAAGTTCAGGAAATTACCGGTGACGGATTTCCGTTTGGACTTGGAGTTTGTCTTAAGGCTGCAAGAACATGGATGAGAGGTTCGGATCCGTTTAAAGGCATTCTTGAACTGGAAAAACTCAAACGCTTTAAGCAACGGATGCAGGAAGACCAGTATCTGGAGAAATGGATAGAACGTTTTATCCTCAAAAACAGAAGAAGATGCCTGCTTACAGTGAAAACAGACGGAGAGTATCAGAAAAAGATAGATATGGCTTTGGATGTTAAACTTGAATTTCTTCATAAAAATTCAACTATTGACTGGAAAAAAGAAAAAGATAATTTTGAATCCTTTCTGGCAATGGAAGACAGTCCTCAAAGTCTGGAGCTTATTCCAAGAATTACAATTGATGATATTCCGCCTTATAAACCGCTTTTTTCTGCAAATACAATCTGCAGTAGCCCTTTTGCTATGTACTCACTTGCTCAACATACAAGGGGAATTGTTTACCTTCATTTGGCTTTTGATTGCAGTTTTCTTACACTTGAAGAAAAAAAACTGTTCCCTCTTTTACTCAGAGTGCTTCAGATGTGCGGTACAAAGAAAACAGACTGGGTCTCATTTGGAAACAAAATACGATTTCTTACCGGCAGCTTCTCAATGACTTTCAGTGCGGGAAGAGGCTACAAAGAAAGACCTGTGAGCAATCTCATTGTAAGAACTAAGATGCTCAAGACCGATACGAACAAGGCCCTTGAAGCTATAAGAGAGCTTTTGACAGAACCGGACTTTTCAGATGCCGGCAGAATAAAAGCTTCTATGACAGACATAATCACAGACTTTGAAAGCTCATTCATAGACTCCGGAAGTTCTTATGCTTCTCTTTACAGTGCATCAAAACTTTCTCCTTCTTCTTTGGAAAATGAGCTTACTCTTGGAGTTTCTTCTTATCTCTACATCAGAAAACTTAGGGAAAAGTTTGAAAACGGTTATGATGTTTCACAATTATTGGAAGAACTCAGACAGAAGATTATTTCCCAATGCGGAATGAAGATACATATAAGTTGTGATTCTGCAGATATGGAAGAAGTAATAAGTGAAGTATCATGTTTTGCAAAAACAATACCTATGGGGATAAAAAGGGAAGTATCTTCTTTTTTCTCAGATTTTACTCAGGATGCTTCTTCAACAGTTCTCTTGGTTTCAAATGCCCCGGCATACAATGCAATGTCTGCAGATTTGGGAAATATTACACAAGATGAGATTTCAGAACTCTTGGTGCTTGGTTCTGTCCTTTCCAACGGATGTCTCTGGAATTCTGTACGCGGACGCTTTGGAGCTTACTCTGTTGAATGTCACGTAGATTCTCAGGAGAAGCTCTTTCTGTTCTCATCTTACAGAGATCCTATGGTAGATAATACATATCTTGAATTTGAGAAAAGTCTTGAACATAAGATAACTCAAAAGGAAAAAGACTTTGCTGTTATTACTGTTGTAGGAAAAGAACTTAAACCTTATGCACCATGGGGTAAAAGTTCAGAGAGTTTCAGAAGACTTCTCTACGGAATTACAGACAGCCTTTACCTTGCAAAACGTGAACATATTCTCTCTTGCTCCTGCAATGACATTGAGAAAACAGAAGCTCTGGTTTTGAAAAAAATCAAAGAAAAAGCCTCAAGAACTACTGTTTGCGGAGCAGATATGAAGAATGTAGTTCTATCTGACTCAAATATTATTGAGCTTCCTATCTGATTTCTTATTTCTCTTTTAACATACTTTGCTGTATTATTAACATGAAAGAAAATGTGCCGGAGGATAATATGCAGTATTTAGGCTCAATTGATCAGGGAACAACAAGTACAAGGTTTATTCTCTTTGATACAATGGGAAATGCTGTTGATTCCCATCAGATTGAACATAAACAAATTTATCCTCAACCTGGTTGGGTAGAACATGATCCCTATGAAATTTGGAGCAATACGGTAAATACAGTCATTAATACAATGATGAGCTGCGGGGTTTCTTACAAAGATGTATTGGGACTTGGAATAACAAACCAGAGAGAAACTGTAATTGCATGGAATCCAAAAACAGGAAAAGCATGGTACAACGCAATTGTATGGCAGGATCTCAGAGGCACGGACTTAATTAATTCTTTAAAAGCTTCTTACAAAGAGGATTGGCTTAAGGAAAAGTGCGGTCTTGTTTTTAGTCCGTATTTTTCTGCTTCAAAGATTGCATGGCTTTTGGATAATGTAGAAGGTCTAAGAGAAGCAGCAGAAAACGGAGAAGCTGTCTTTGGAACAATAGATTCATGGTTAGTTTGGAATCTTACCGGAGGAAAGTGTTTTATTACAGATGTAAGCAATGCCTCCAGATACATGTTAATGAATATTAAAACTTTGACATGGGATGATGAACTTTTGAAAATGTTCAATATTCCAAAAAAGGCACTTCCAAAGATTGTTCCGTCTACCGGTAAAATCCTGGGAATGACAGATCCAGGCTGTGTCTTCAAAGGTCAGGTTCCTATTTGCGGTATCTTGGGAGATCAACAGGCTGCATTGTTCGGTCAGGCTTGTTTTACTTGCGGTCTTGGAAAATGTACATACGGTACAGGTTGTTTTCTTCTTGTGAATACCGGTGAAAAGCTTTGTTACTCAAGTAATGGGCTTCTTACTACCGTAGCTTATCTTAAGGACGGAGAAAAACCTGTTTATGCTTTAGAAGGGTCTGTTGCTGTTGCCGGTTCACTTGTTCAATGGACAAGAGACAATCTTCATCTTGTTGAAAGTGCGCAACAACTTGACCGGTATGCAGAAGAGGTAAAAGATTGCGGAGGAGTGTATATTGTTCCTGCATTCTCGGGTTTGTTTGCTCCTTATTGGAGAAGTGATGCCCGTGGTGTTTTTACAGGTCTGACAGGATACAGTAACAGAGGGCATATATGTAGGGCTGTACTGGAGGCTACAGCATTCCAGGCTTATGATATTTTCAAGGCTATTGAGGCAGACAGCGGAGTCAAGATGACAGTACTTAAGGCAGACGGAGGTCTTACCAATAGCAAACCGCTTATGCAGTTTCAATCAGATGTTCTGGGAATACCTGTTATAAGACCAAAAGTTGTTGAGACTACTGCTTTGGGTGCTGCTTTTGCTGCAGGTATGTCAGTTGGCGTTTTCAAAAGTTTTGAAGATTTGTCAAAGCTTTGGCAAGAATCTTCAAGATGGGAACCTGTTATGTTGGAATCAGAAAAGAATGCAAAAGTTAAATGTTGGAAAAAAGCTGTTCAAAGAACATTGGATTGGACAAAGGAGGATGGTGAATGATTGTATACATTATTAAAACAGTTGCTCAAATTCTCATTTTGGCTACTTTCTTTTACCGTTTCTATGCTGCGTTGACTCAGAATAAGGCAGAAAGAATTGTTATTTCACTTGCAGTCTACGGCTTTTTATATTTGATTTGCCTTTTTCTGGATTTCACTGTTCTTCAGAAAATTCTCAAGGCCTTTGTGGTTCCAATGGTTGTTTTTCTCAGTGTTTTGTATCAGCCTGAATTAAGAAGGACTTTCATTGCGGGATTTATGAGCAGAAGAAGATTATTCAGGATTTCTGACCAGACTTCTTCTGAAGAAATAGATGATATTCTTGAGGCTTGTCAGAGATTGGTGCAGGTAAAACGTGGTGCTCTTATTGTTTTTCCTAGAAGTTTGCAGCTCAAAAACATCATTGACAGCGGAACTAAAATGAATGCAGATATTTCCACAGCACTTATTGTTACTGTTTTTGACCATGACACACCTCTGCATGATGGAGCTATGATAATTCAAGGTTCAAAGATTGTTGCTTGTGGTTGTTATCTTCCTTTAAGCGGTCAAGCAGATATCAAGGCTTCTTTTGGAACGCGACACAGAGCAGCTCTTGGTATGGCAGAAGAATCAGATGCAATTATCATAATAGTTTCAGAGGAAACAGGTGCAATTTCATTGGCTTATAACGGAAATATTTACTATCAACTTGATGTTCCGGTAATAAAAAATACTATCCTTGCTCTTTTGGCAAACCATGACATTATTCCTGATGAAGTAGAGGGACAGATAAATGAAGAAGAATAATCTTTTTAAGAACTGGAAAGTAGGAATTGTCTGTTTCATTCTGGCTTGCATTGTTTTTATCGTGGTAGAGAATGCTTCACAGTCAGAAAGAAGAGTTGTTTTACCTGTAGAACTCATTATGCCTGAAGATTATGTTGCCAGTAGCAATTTGCCAAAAGAAGTTGAGATTGTTATTAAGGGAACGGAACAGCAAATTTACATGGTGGATATTAACAGGATTCATTTGAGTGCAGACTTTTCATCTCCAAAAGGGGAAGGAGTTTACACTGTTCCCGTCATTGTAGATTTCAAGTCTTCAGACAGTATCATTGATTTCTCCAGCGTGTCATTATATACAGAACCTTCTGAATTAAAGATATACTTTGTAAAAAAGGGTAAGTGATGATTCTGGGGCTTGGGCTTGATGCTGCTAACATAGATAGATTCTCAAATCCTGTGGAGGGGCTTGTTAAACGTATTCTCAGTCCGTCTGAAATAGTTGAATACAATGCTTTAAAAGATTCTTCTTCAAAAGTCAGAGCAGCTTTTCTTGCTTCTAGGTTTGCAGTGAAGGAAGCCTATGCAAAGGCCAGAGGTACAGGATTTTGTGCAGATGTGAGTCCTGTTGAGATTTCTACGGTTCATGATGCTTTTGGCAAGCCTTCAATAGAGCTTTGCGGAAGAACTAAGGATACTGCAATACCGGCAAAAATTATCCTTTCTCTTACTCATGAAGAACCTCTTGCCGTTGCCGTTGTCATTATTGAAGGAGCAGACAATGGCAAGAACTGACTGGAGAAGACCAACGGAGTTTGCCGCTCCTACCGGAAGAAGACGTGTAAAGCTTACTGTTGCTTATGACGGGAGAGCTTTTAACGGATGGCAGGCACAGAACAATGCAGTTTCTGTTCAGGAAACTATTTTAAAAGCTGCTGCAAAACTTACAGGTCAGGACAATCTCATTGTAGTGGGAAGTGGAAGAACAGATGCAGGAGTTCATGCAAAAGGGCAGGTTGCCCATATAGAAATGGATGAGTGTGATATACCGGTAAGAGCATTTTGTCAGGGGCTTAACAGTTTCCTTCCAAAAGAGGTCAGAATAACACTGGCAGAAGACGTTGAACCTTCTTTTCATGCAAGATACAGTGCAATGGCACGTGAATACAGGTACTTTTGCAGAGAAAGTCAACCTAATAACCCTTTTTCAAGAGGGCTTGTCACAAGCATAAGAGAATTCCCTGATATAGAAAAACTAAATCATTTTGCAAAACAGATAATAGGCACTCATGATTTCACTGCTTTTGCTTCTGCTCAGGATGATTGTCCAAGTAAAATCAGGGATATATATGAATCTGAATTTTCATTTGAAACTTCTATGTACGGAGAAAAGCTACTTGTATATAAAATTTGCGGCAATGCTTTTTTATACCACATGGTAAGATCTCTTACAGGGAGCATGATAGAATTTGCTCTTGAAAACAAAGATTTGAACTGTTTTAAGAAAGTTTTGGAATCTAAAGACAGGTCTTTAGCCGGGAAAACAGCTCCTTCTGACGGATTGTATCTCTGGCGTGTAAGTTATGACTCCAACGAGTATCAGTGGTTTGAGGAAAAATATGGGCATTGAGGATAGCAAAATAAAAGGTCTTGAAATTGCACTTTCAAGAACAGAAGACATAATAAATTTGTTCTCAAATGTTGTTAGACAGGACTATACAAAAACAGAGCCAAAGACAGATTTTTGCCAAACTGCAAAGCAAATCCTCAATCTTGAAGAACAAAAGCAGCCTGAAAAGGTTTCTTTGGATGATATGGATGAAAGATGCAATATGTCTTTAGCTAGATTAAAACAAGATGCTCTTTCATGTACAAGATGCAGATTGGCAGAAAAAAGAACCAATGTGGTTTTTGGAGAGGGCTGTGAAATAAGACCTCTTGTGATGGTAATTGGAGAGGGTCCCGGAGCAAACGAAGACCTTACCGGAAGACCTTTTGTTGGAGATGCAGGAAAATACCTAGATCAGTGGTTGGCAAGTATAAGTCTTTCAAGAGATAGAAACGTCTACATTTCCAATATTGTCAAATGCAGACCTCCTTTTAACAGAGACCCTCAACTTGATGAGAGAACAATCTGCAAGCCTTTTATTGACCAACAGATTGCTTTGATAAAACCAAGGGCAATTCTTTGTCTTGGAAAACCTTCTTCGTCTGTCATGACAGGAAAATTAGATGCATCTATGGGACAACTCAGAGGTCATTTCACAATGTATGATGGAATTCCAATGCTATGCACATACCATCCTGCTGCGGTTCTGAGAGATTTGACTTTAAAAAGAGCTGTTTGGGAAGACCTTCAGAAGCTTGCCAAATTCCTTAATCTGGATTTGGTGAAAAAATGATAAAGTATGCTTCAGTAGCCGTTTCTGTTCCCCTCAGAAAATTTTTTACATACAGCTTTGATGATTCTCAGATGAACATTGTTCCCGGAATTAGAGTAAATGTAAGCTTTAATAAAAGAAAAACACGGGCATTTGTAATATCTGTTTCTGACACCAATCCTTTTGAAGATAACCCAAAAGTTGTAATTCTCCCTATATTAAAGGTAATAGATAAAGAACCAATCTTTGGACAGAACCTTGTAGATCTTTCTCTGTGGATGGAAAGCTTTTATTTTTCCAGCAGAGGAGAAATTCTTGACACAATGATTCCGGGCGGAAAAAAAGATGTTGTTTTTGGTGGATTGGATTCTGAAATGCCAATTTCAAAACCAAATTTACTTCTCTCAGAAGAACAACAGTATGCAATTTCAAGAATTTTGGAAGGAAATGAAAAGCTGTTCTATCTTTACGGAATTACAGGAAGCGGTAAAACAGAAGTTTTTCTAAGGTGCGCTCAAGAAGTGATTGCACAGGGAGGTCAGGTTATATATTTGGTTCCTGAGATTACACTTACCCACCAACTTGCAAAACAAGTAAAGGAAAGATTCAAAGGTAATGTTGCAGTTCTTCATTCTGCAATGACAGATGCTCAAAGAATCACACAATGGCGAAAAATCAAGAAAGGTGAGGTAAACCTTGTAATTGGTGCGAGAAGTGCCGTTTTTGCCCCCTGTGACAGGTTAAAACTCATTATAATAGATGAAGAACATGAGAACTCATACAAAAGCGGAAATGATCCAAGATATCATGCAAGACAGGTTGCACAAAAAAGACTTGCAGAATGTGGCGGAAAGCTTCTGATGGGCAGTGCAACTCCAAGTCTTGAAGCATGGTATCTTATGCAGGACCCATCAAAAATTGTAAGACTTGACCTTACCAAAAGGCTTGGGGGAGGCTCTTTGCCATTGGTTAGTGTTGCTCAATTGGAAGAAAAGGACAGAATTTTTGGAAAGACCCTCATCAAGGAAATGGTAGATACTCTTTCCAGAGGAAAACAAGTAATTCTTTTTCTTAACAGAAGAGGTTTCAGTTATTATTTTCATTGCAGAACCTGTGGGTATGAACATAAATGTCCTCACTGTGATGTTGCAATGACTTATCATAAAAGGACAGACAGGTTGGTTTGTCATTATTGCGGTCATACAGAAAAGCCTGTAAAAGTTTGTCCTGAGTGCGGTTCTTATGATGTTATGTATGCAGGTTTTGGAACAGAGCAGGTAGAACAGGAAACTAAAACGCTTTTTCCGGGGTGTAAAGTTGCCCGCCTTGACACAGATATTGTTTCAAAAGACAGAACCGTTGTTCAAAGGACTCTTGATGAGTTTGCAGAAGGAAAAACAGATATTCTCATTGGAACTCAGATGGTTGCCAAGGGGCTTAATTTTCCAAACGTAGAGCTTGTGGGAGTTGTGCTTCCGGACAGCGGGCTTCTTGTTCCTGATTTCAGAGCACAGGAGAGAACCTTTGACCTTCTTGTTCAGGTGAGTGGAAGAAGCGGAAGAAGTTCTTCTTGCGGAAAAGTAGTTGTACAGACAAGATTAAAAGACAATCCTGCAATAACATACGCTCAGACAAACAGAGTAAGCGATTTTTTTGACGGAGAACTTAATGTAAGAAAGCAGACAGGTTTTCCTCCTTTCTCAAGGATGATAAATATTGTTATCAGGGGAAAAAAGATAGAATCTGTAAGAAAGTGTTCAGGAGATTTGGCTTCTGTTCTGAGAAAACAGGCAAAATCGTTTGAGGTTTTTGGAGAACAACCTTGTCCTCTTGAAAAAGTGAGGGAAAATTACAGGTATGAAGTTCTGCTCAGAAGTTCAAATCTTGGTTCTATGCAAAAAGCTTTGGAAAAGGCCTTGTCTGAAATAAAAATAACTCATGATGTCTACATTGAGATAGATGTAGACCCGTTGGAACTCCTGTAATTGTAAGCTTGGGTACTTTTGAGGTAATATAAAAATATGTTGGATATTTTGACATTGGGTGAAGAAACCCTTAGAGAACGTTCTGTTCCTGTAGAAAAGTTTGATGATGCTCTTAGAATGCTCATTGATGCAATGTTTGATACTCTTGATGAGGCAGATGGGGTAGGTCTTGCCGGTCCTCAGATTGGAGTGAACCAGCGCCTGTTTATTGTTTCTATTCCTGAAAAGAAAATAGAACAGGAGTTTATTAATCCGGAGATTGTGGAAACCTCTGTTGAGACAGGCCCTTATGAAGAAGGCTGTCTGAGTATTCCTGGTGTGTACAAAAATGTAGAACGTCCTTTGAGAGTTAAAGTATTTGCTAAAGATGTAAACGGGAAAAATTTTTCCGTTGAAGCAGACGGTCTTTATGCTCGTGTAATCCAGCATGAATATGACCATCTCAACGGAAAGCTTTTCATAGACCATCTTGATGAAGATGCAAAAAAGCTTGCTATTGACCAGTATTATAAGCGCAAGAACAAGGGAAAGGGCAGGAAAAACAAGTGAGTCTTCCTAAGATTCTTTTTGCCGGTACACCGCAGATTGCCGTTCCTCTGTTAAAAGCTTTGTCAGAAAGATTTGATGTTGTAGGGGTGCTTACCGCTACAGACAAACCGCAGGGCAGAAGCAAGGAGCCTGTTCCTTCTGATGTTAAAGTTGCGGCCCTTGAACTGGGACTTCCTGTTCTTCAGTTTGATAGTCTTAAAAAAGAAGCAAGGGAAGCTGTAAGAAGTACAGGTGCAAATGTTTTGGTAACTTTTGCATACGGGAAAATCTTTGGTCCTATGTTTCTTGCTTTGTTTAATCTGGGGACATTTAATGTGCATCCTTCTGATCTTCCTTTGTTAAGGGGAGCTTCTCCTATTCAGCATACAATACTAAACAAAATGCGCAATTGTGTTATTTCTCTTCAGAATGTAGGAGAGAAAATGGATGAAGGAGATATCTGGGCAAGTATCCCTGTTGAAACAGACGGAAGGGAGACCACTTTAACGCTTACAGATAAGATTGCTCTTAAAGCTGCAGAGACTATTCCGGAAATTTTGGACAAAGCTCTGAATTCAGAAATAAAACCAAGACCTCAAGTTGGTGAAGCAACTTATTGTTCTGTAATAGAAAAATCAGAAGCGATACTGAATTTTAATCTTGATACAGCTACTCTTCATGCAAAAATAAGAGCAATGTACCCATGGCCAAAAGCAGTATGTAAGGCAGACGGAAAAGATATTATGATTACAGGCGTTTGGGGCGGTTACAATGATATTTATTGTGAAGAACGTCCAAATCTGCCAAACGGCACTGTTTGCGCAGTCAGAAAAGACAGGGGAATTGGAGTAGTTTGTTCAGATGGTATCCTCTGGATAACATCTCTTCAGCTTCCCGGGAAAAAAGAGTTGGATTTTAAATCTTTTATTAACGGCAACAGATGGATAGAGCAGGCAGTTCTCAGTTAAAACCACATTATAATTCATATGCTTCCAGTCTTGAGCGTGAATATGGATACAGAATCTACAGAGTTGGAGTAGATGCCGGTTTTTCATGCCCTAACAGAGACCTGAATAAGGGCGGCGGTTGTGTTTATTGCGACAGTCAGGGAGCATCTTCTGCTTGGCTAAGAACT
Organism: Sphaerochaetaceae bacterium; assembly: GCA_045616225.1. Taxonomy (GTDB): domain Bacteria; phylum Spirochaetota; class Spirochaetia; order Sphaerochaetales; family Sphaerochaetaceae; genus JAZLGI01. Next base: position 14,222 of record JAZLGI010000102.1, on the reverse strand, counting down.
GCGGAAAGCACCTGCGGAAAGGACTTTATTCCTGATATAGATTCCAGAATCACAAAAAGATGTCAAGATATAGAGCTTCAGATAGAACGTGGAATAGAGTTTCTTAAAAGGCGTTATAAAGCAGAACATTTCTCTCTTTACTTTCAGGCTTTTTCAAATACTTTTGCACAGGTAAAGCAACTGGAGGAAATATACTCAAGGGCTTTATCCGGCAGAAACTGGGACGAATTTATTGTTTCAACCAGACCTGATTGTCTTGATGATGAAAAGCTGGCTCTTTTGGATTCTTATAATTCACAGGTAAAGAAAGTATGTCTTGAGTTAGGACTTCAGAGTGGAGATGACAGTATCTTAAAAGCAATGAACAGAGGCCATGATGTAGATTGTTTTCTCAAAGCCTGTGATATGGCCAAACACTACAACCTTAGTCTATGTATTCATCTTCTTTTTGGATTCCCCGGAGAAGGGAAAAGTGAATTGGATAAAACCATAGCTGTAATTAACAAAGTTCATCCGCAGGCTGTGAAGATTCATAATTTAAATATTGTTGCAGGTACGAAACTCTATGAGAAATATTTAAAAGGTGGTTTTGAAGCACCGTCTGCAGAAGAACATATAAAAAACACGTCCTACTTCTTGCAGAGAATTCCTGATGATGTTGTAATTGAGAGACTGATATGTGAGACACCTGCACATAGATTGGCATCTCCGAGAAATTTTCCGGACAAGAATACTTATTTGAAAATGCTGGATTCTTATATGTCAGAACAGGGAGCCTTTCAGGGCGACTTGTACGAGGAGGAATTATGAAAAAGATATTAATTGTTGCATTGTGTATTATGCTTCTTGTTTCCTGTGCAAATAAAGAAGTCAAAGAAGTTAAAGAAGATACAAAAGCAGTGGACCTTTCTACAATGAATGAGGTTGAACAGTTCTATTTTGCAATGGGAAATTACATTGCAAATTCTTACAGCATGGTTTATGAGGATATGGATTATAAATCTTTTGCCCTTGGAGTAACACAGTTTGAGAAAGGGCAGACTCTTACAGATGAACAGGTAGAAAATATTATTACTGCTTACTCAAGCAAATTGAATTCCGGAAATCTTGAGAAATCAGAGAAATTCCTTGAAGAGAATGCTAAAAAAGAGGGAGTTGTAACAACAAAATCCGGACTTCAGTACCAGGTTATAACAAAGGGTAGCGGAAAGAGTGCTGCAGAGGCAAAGGTTGTCACCTGTGATTATGAACTTACACTTTCAGACGGTTCTATTGCAGACAGTTCAATTCAGCGAGGTACTCCGGTACAGTTTACAATTGCACAACTTATCAAAGGAATGCAGGAAGGACTGGCTCTCATGCAGGAAGGTGATACGTTTAAGTTCTGGATGCATCCTGACCTTGGATATGGCCCAACCGGAACCGGTTCTATCCCTGGAAATGAGGTATTGACTTTTACTGTAAGCCTTATTTCTGTTGACAAATAGAAACACTACAAGGAAGGAGATAATGCCTAGAGATTTGACAACTGTTGATTACAAGATATCTGCAAATATCGTCAATGATGCTTGCGTCATTATTGAATCTTCTCAGAAGGCAGCATTTTCTGCTGTAAATATTGCACTGATTCAACGAAACTGGCTCTTGGGAAAACGTATCTCTGAAGAAATAATCGGAGAAGACAACAGAGCAGAATATGGTGTTGAGGTTATCAAAAAGCTTTCAAAAGAGCTTACATCAATCTACGGAAAAGGGTTTGACAGACGTTCTCTTTATTACTGCCTTGAGTTCTTCAAAACATATCCGGAAATTGTGCACTCACTGAGTGCAAAATCTTCCCTCATCCTTTCATGGACACATTATCGTGTGCTATTGCAGGTAAAAGATACCGTGGCAAGACAATGGTATGAAAAAGAATGTTATAATGAAACATGGTCTGTGAGAACTCTGCAACGTAACATTGATTCCCAATACTATTACCGCATAATCAAGTCTCAGATAAAACAGCCAGTCATTGATGAAATGCACGCATTAACCAAAGATTTTCAGAATGACAAACTGGAATTTATAAAAAATCCTATGGTTGTTGAATTTTTAGGATTGACTCCTGATGCATCTGTTCAGGAATCAGAACTTGAATCAAGTATTATTTCCAATCTTCAGAAGTTCTTGATGGAACTTGGAAAAGGATATGCCTTTGTAGCAAGGCAACAGCATATTCATACAGAAAAGGAAGACTATTACATAGACCTTGTTTTCTACAACTATATTCTCAAATGCTTTGTCCTCATAGATTTGAAAACAAAGAAAATAACCCATCAGGATGTAGGACAGATGGATATGTACATCCGCATGTATGACGAATTAAAGAAAAGTAAGGAAGACAATCCTACTTTAGGGATTGTACTTTGTTCTGAGACAGATGAGGATATTGCCCGTTATTCAGTTCTTAAGGGAAATGAACAGCTGTTTGCGTCAAAATACAAACTATGCTTACCATCCGAAGAAGAATTGCGTAAAGAAATAGAAGCACAGAAAACAATCTATATGCTTCAGCATAATGAAGGCGTGGACAATCTTGTAAAAAAAGATTAGAAGGTTTGCGATAATTATTTGTTGACTTATATGGAGCTTGAAAGTAACACAGATTAAACCTAAAAAGATTTATTTAATGAAAAGTAATAATTAAAAACACTGATAGAAAAGAATGATTCATTCAATTTTCATTGAGGCAGTTCCTTTGGACTGCCTTTTTTTGAGCAATTTTTCATTTTTGATACCAATACACTGTAAAAGGAGTCAAACATGAATTATCAGGACAAATCTTACATGTGTATTTCTCTGAAAGAGCTTCCGGAAACAGAAAGACCAAGGGAAAAAATGGCGGAGAACGGAGCATCTTGTATGAGTAACTTGGAACTTTTATGTATCTTGCTCGGAAGTGGAAGCAAGCAAAATCCGGTGCAGGATGTTGCCAAAGAAGTTATGGATTATATCAGCGCACATAATCTTTCAGATTTACAAGTTTCCGAATTGGTTAAAATAAAAGGTGTAGGTTCTGCAAAAGCAGTGACAATTTTAAGTGCACTTGAACTTGGAAAGAGAATAAGCGGTAGTTCTAAAAGTCAGTTTCGTTCGCCATTTGATATTTGGAACGAAATAAGACATTTTGATGACAAAAGGCAGGAACATTTTATCTGTATTCTTTTAAACGGTGCCTTTGAAATCATATCTTATGAAATAATAACAACAGGTCTTGTCAACAAAACTTTGGTTCATCCCCGTGAAGTTTTTGCGCCTGCTATAGAAAAGAGGGCAACAGCAATTATAGTTGCACATAATCATCCCAGTGGAAATCTCCAGCCTAGCTCAGACGACATAGAATCTACTCACAGAATAAAGAAGGCAGGAGATTTGCTTGGAATAGAACTTGTTGATCACATTATTTTTTCCCGTGAGGATTACCACAGCTTGGCAGAAAGCGGTCAATTACTTGTTTAGAGAATTTCATCTTTTTGTTGGAGGATAATCCTATTAACAACAAAATAATAGACTTTTGTGAATAAGTTGTATGAAACAGAGAAAAGAATTATCATTCTGTTCTGAGGCGGGCGTATAGCGAAACGGATATCGCGAGACCCTCCGGAGGTCTAGTTTTGGGTTCAATTCCCAATACGCCTAGTAAAGAGGAAAACCATGTTAAAGCAGTTATTAATAAAAGATTGGAAGAATACAGAAAATCCGGAAGTAAGAAACAGATACGGTCACGTAGCAGGAGGATTTGGAATTTTTACCAATTTCCTTCTTGGTGCGGTTAAGTTGTTTGTTGGTTTAATATCCAATTCTGTAAGTATTATGGCAGACGCCGTGAACAATATCTTTGATATGATTACAAGTATCCTTACTATTGTTGGGTTTAAGCTTTCAAGCAGAAAACCAGATAGAGAGCACCCTTACGGGCATGCAAGATACGAATATGTTTCCGGTTTTGTAATTGCTGTTTTTATGTTTGAAATGGGAATTCTCTTTGCAAAAGAATCTATTACCAAAATCATAAATCCGGAAGAACTTGTTCTTAATTTCACAACATATTTGATACTGGGATGTGCAATTGTTGGAAAACTTATACAGATGTTTGTCTATAAAGATTTTTCCAAGGCAATTGGTTCAAAAACTCTTGAAGCTAATGCTACAGATACAAGAAATGATATTATCTCATCAAGTGCTATTTTGGTTTCCATGATAGTCATGGGAGTTTTTAAAATTAACTTAGATGGTTATATTGGTCTTGCAGTTTCTGTTTTTGTAATTATTTCAAGCATTGATACAATGAAGGAAGAACTGGAACCAATTATTGGAATTGTTCCAACACAGGAGCAGGTGAAAGTCATAACGGAAAAGCTTATGAGTTATGAAATCTGCAAGGGAATTCATGATTTAGTGATTCACAATTACGGAGTTCACAATGATTTCATTACTGTTCACGTTGAGGTAGATTCAAAACTGGATATTAATTATGTTCATGACAAAGTGGACAATATAGAAGCAGATTTCAAAAAAGAAGGAATGGCTTTGACCATTCATATGGATCCAATAGAACTGGGAAATCCAATACTGGATGACTATAAAGAACAAGTGAGAAAACTATTGCAGGAAAAAGATCCTGAGATTAAGTTCCACGATTTCAGAATGGTGCGTGGAGATTCCCATACAAATCTTATTTTTGATTGTGTCATTCCACATGAAAAGAGTTATACTCAAGATGAACTTGGTAATTATCTGAAGAAAAACATCAATACAGATGAAAACCTTTTCTTTGTTATTGAAATTGACAGAGATTTCTGTTGATAAGGGAGAAATAGATGAAACCTACATTAGTTGTGATGGCAGCGGGACTTGGATCACGTTACGGAGGAGTAAAGCAGATTGATCCTGTTGGAGCTCATGGAGAGACCTTACTTGATTACAGTACTTTTGATGCATTCAAAAGTGGTTTCGGAAAAGTAGTTTATATCATAAGACCTGATATAGAGAAAGATTTCAGGGAACGTTTGTTTGATAGAGTTGCAAGAAATGTAGATGCTTCATACGTATTCCAAAGTCATGAAAGCCTGTTGGATTCAAAACAAATAGAGTTGTCCAAGGAAAGAACAAAGCCTTGGGGAACTGTTCATGCATTGCTTTGTTCTGAAGAAGCAGTAAATACTCCGTTTACTGTCATTAATGCAGATGACTACTACGGAAGAGAAGCATTTGAAATTTTGGGAAAATATCTTTCCTCTTTAAAGAATGACGATACTTCCCATGCTATGGTTGGTTATCTTCTTAAAAATACCATGAGTCCTATGGGAACTGTTTCCAGAGGGCTTTGTCAGGTAGATGATAATAATGAGCTTTTGTCCATGGTGGAGAATACAAAGATAGAGTATACAAAAGACGGTGGAATTGTATCTCATCTTCCGGAGAAAGATGTGTTTTTGACCGGAGACGAATGGGTTTCAATGAACTTCTTTGGCTTTACTCCAAAGGCATTTGAAAGTATGCACGCTTACTGGGATGAATTCATTGGAAGATGTGTTTCAGAACCAAAGACAGAGTGTCTTCTTCCTAACTGGGCAGGAGAGATGGTCAAAGCCGGAGAAGGAACAATAAAGGTATTCTCAACTGTGGAAAAATGGTTTGGAATGACCTACAAAGAAGACAGAGAAACTGTAAAACAGAAGCTTGCAGAAAAGACTGCAAACGGTTTCTATCCGCAAAAACTTTGGGAAAAATAAAAAACGAAAAAGGGGCTGCAGACTTAGTAAAATGAATTCTGCAGCATTCTTTATTGTATTTATGCCAGTTTAAGAACTTTTCTTTGGTTTTCTTCAAACATAGGAAGTATTTCTTTTTCTGTCCTTCCGGTAAAACGGAGGACGTTTTCAAAAGCTTTATCCATTGTGAGAACACTGCCGGCTCTTACATCTTTTTCTACAAGACGGCAATCCCATCCTTTAACAACTACCTTGTTGTTTCCTCCAAGAACAAAGAAACCGTCTCCCATGCCTGTTGCACTCATTGAGTCTGTAATTACAACAAGTCTTTCAGGACCTTTTATTTTGTAAAGGACATGAAAGGCTTGCGGAGACAGATGCATACCGTCTGCAATTACTTCGCAGAATATGTCTGAGTCCATTGCAGCTCCGAACAAACCAGGTTCATGTTGGTGAAATAACCTCATTGCATTACCTGTATGTGTTGTACAGTTTGCTCCTGCTTCTATTGCAGCCATAGCTTCTTCGTAAGTTGCGTTACTGTGTCCCATTGACATGGAAATGCAATCGGAAAAATTCTTTATGAGTTCTAAGTTGCCTTTTATTTCAGGAGCAAGAGTTATTTTTCTTATATTTCCGTCAGAAAGTTCCTGACATTTTTCAACGAACTTGCAGTTTCCTTCCTTAAGATAGGAAGGAGGCATTGCTCCGGAGAACTGAGGATTTAAAAACGGTCCTTCCAAATGGATTCCAAGCATTTTTGCACCGGATTTCTGGTTCTTAATGGCATTGGTTACTGTCTTGACTGCCTTGAACATGTTTTCTTCTGAATCTGTCATGATTGTAGGAAGCCAACCTGTAACACCATGATTTTGGTAAAACTCGCTTAATTTTATGAGATCTTCTTCAGATGCAGTATTTACGTCTATGTTTATTGCTCCATGAGTATGAATGTCTATAAATCCCATATTATGCCTTCCTTTTTACAAATTTGTGTGCAGTTCTTACTGTTGTCTCATGCATGGTAACAGTCTTGTGCTTAATTAAATAACAACGATGAATCTTTGAGTTTCTCTTGAAATCATCCCCAATAGTGCTTTCTGTAATATCTTCTATTTCAAACTGATCTGAAATATCGTCTGACAGTTTGAACTTGGTGTAGTTTGTAGAGAAAATAAGAGTACCGCCAAAGGCAAGATGTTTCATGCAACTTCTGATGAGATAAGTATGGTCTCTCTGAACGTCAAAAGTATCACGGCTTTTGCTGTTTGAGAAAGTTGGAGGATCGCAGAAAATAAGATCATATAAATCATGGCTGTTTTTAAGATATGAAAGACAGTCATCTTTATAGAAGAAGTGATTCATAGTGTCAAACTTATTCAACTGCATATTCTTCATTCCCCAATCTAAGTAGTTTGCACTGGCATCTACACTTACTGTAGAAAGGGCTCCACCTGCAGCTGCATATACAGTGGCACTTGCAGTGTAGCAGAAGAGATTCAGAAACCTCTTTCCTTCTGACATTGTTTCAATAAGATGTCTTACAGGTCTGTGATCAAGGAAGATTCCCGTATCAAGATAATCTGTAAAGTTTACGATAAAACGGTGACCTCCTTCATTTACAATGAAGAAATGAGAAGAAGACGGATTTCCGCGTTTGATGTACTGGTTTGCACCTCTTTGTATTTCTCTGCGTTTTACAAAGATGTTTTCCAGAGGAATACCTGTGGTTCTTTCCGTTGCACTTATTAATTCTTCAAGTCTTCTTGTTGCATCTTCTTCTTTAATAGTTGAAGGAGCAGCATATTCCTGAAGACTAATCCATTTATTCTCATAAATATCAATGGCAGCACTGTATTCAGGCATATCAGCATCATAAAGACGATAGCAGGAGACACCTTGTCTTGCCATTTCTTTTCCTATGTTATCTATGTTCTTCTTTAACCTGTTTGCAGCCATCTGTGCGCCGGGGGTAAGAGGAGTTTCAAGACGGAGCCTTCTTTTTTCATCTGCCCTTTGAGTCATGGCTGCACGTTCTTCATCATTGAAAACGTAGTAATGAGCAGCCTGACATTCAAGGCCTCCGTTTATGAAACTGTTTGTTCTGTTCGGTTTCATTTCTATATAACCCAGAAGGTTGGCATCTGCACAGAGAAGGGTAATATTCCAACCACCGAAACAGTCAAAGAAAACCTGTCCCATGAGACTGTAGAGCTTTGCTACAGGCATGTTTTCTGAAACAAGACGAACTCCGTAAGGAGGATCTGTTACAATGCATCCGCGCGGTTCTTCAAGAGAAAGCACATCTTCTTTTACAGTTTGAGTGAAATCGTGGAGATTGATTTCTATTTTATCTCCAAATCCACATGCTTTTGCGTTTGAACGTGCAATTCTTACTGCCTTATTATCTGAGTCCCAACCTACGAGACGGCATTTTTGCTCATGAACATTAGCTTCAAGTTCTTTTATGACTTTTGAAAGGATTTCACTATCATGTATAGGTAAATCGAAAAAAGCAAAACGTTCTGTGTGAATAAGTCCAGGAGCTGTTCCAGTTGCCATAAGGGCTGCTTCTGTTAGTATTGTTCCGCTTCCGCAGAAAGGATCAAGGAGCATAGGAACTTTGACAGAAGAATCTTCTTCAGAAGCCAAAAGAGTTCTGTACCATTCACTTCTGCAAAGAAGGCTGGCTGCCATGAATTCACTCATTACTGCATCTGTTTGAGCTGTTCTGTATCCACGATGGGAAAGATCTCTTCCTGCAAAATCTACATACCAGCTTACGAGACTTTTGTTTACGTGAAGATGAAAAACAATGTCCGGATTATCTCTGTCAACGGAAGGTCTGACTCCGTCAAATTTAAGTCTCATTCTTTCTACAACTGCATCTTTGAATCTCAAGGATGCAAAATAACTGTTTCTAATCCATCTGCAGTCGGAAACAGTTTCTGTAATTGCAAAAGTCATCTGCGGATTAAGCCATTTTTCCCAAGGAAGATCTAAAGAATGCTCATACAAATCATCTGTGCTTTCAAGATGGTCACACCTATGGACAAGAACAAGAAATCTTGTACTGCACCTTGTGGTAAGGGCAAAGCGATATGCAGTCTCAAGGTCTGCGGAAAACTCTATACCGCCTGAGCTTACACGGATATCTTCAGCACCGGCTTTTTCTGCTTCTCTCTGAACAAGGTCATTCTGGTTTGCTGAGGCTGTTGCAAAAAATATCATTTGAAAATCTCCTTAATTTCTTCTTCTGAGAATGAGTATCTGCTTCCGCAATTGAAACATTCAAGTTCAAGAGGATATTTGCCGGCTTTGAGAATTTCCTTCTTCTCATTTTCCGGAAGCTGTGAAAGGAAAACCTCAAAATTTTCCCTGTTGCAAGGACATGAAAATCCCAGTGGAAGACTTCCCAAATCCTGAACACCAAAATCTGAGAAAACGCTGTGGCAATAATCTTTGACAGATTCCCCCTTGCTTAGTGCAAGACCAATAGAAGGCAAGGTTGAGCTTCTGAGCTGAATATCATCAAGAATCCCTGTATCACATCCCGGTAAAGCCTGAAGAAAGAGTCCTCCTGCACCCGTAACAACACCCTTTTTGTCAAAATGAACACCGATTGAAAACAAAGTAGGGGTTTGCTCACTTTCTGTGTAATAAAGAGCAAGGTCTTTTGCCAGGTTCCCGTATTCCATCATAATCTGCCCGGTAAAAGGTGTTTTGTTTCCCTCTATGAGTTTTGTGACGTTAATGAAACCCGGACCGTAAAGTAGAGAAAGATCATTGCTCTCAAGAGGTTTGTCTATTTTAATAGGATTGTTTTTAAGGTAGCCCCTGACAGCACCGCAAGCCCAGGATTCTACATAGACCCCGCCTATTGGACCGCCACATTCAACTGAAAGCTGAATTCTGTCGTTACCTTTTACAGAAGATGCCATGAGACCGGATGCAATATAAGCCTGTCCCAAAACGAGAGTTTCCAAAATACCCAGGTTATGATTTGCGCGCATCTGGTTCACCATAGTGGTTCCGCCTAAACCAATAAGACGGAGCTGGCCATCAGCGAGCAACATTACCTGCCTGCCATCTTCAGGAATCTGGTTGAGGTGATTCAAAAGATTCCTGTCTTCTATTTGTTTTTTAATCATGTTGCTTTAAGAGTAATGAACCTAATGGTTTTGTTCAAGGATGGGAGAAAATATTGGCGAAATTTAAAAATTCCGTTAGATTATGTTTATGAAGAAATTAGTTTTGGTTTTTTTGCTTGTATTTGTTTTGCTTCGGGTTTTTGCAATTGATTACAATGAAGCAATTTCAAAGGCAAGAGAGCTCAGTACTAAACTGCAGGATTATGCAAGCAGTTATGAGTATCAGGATCGTATGTTAAAAGCACAGAATCTCAAAGACAGACTGGCTTTTGGCGTGGATGTCAGCGAAATAACAATAGCAGAAGAAAACAATCTTTATCCAACTGTAAAATTTGATTTTACTTTGCCTGAATATGTAGATGATTTAAAGATAAAAGCTTCCGTTAAGACAAATCACAATAAGAGTGCTTCTGAAGAATCATATAAACTGGATCCTTCCCTTTCTGTCTCAAAAAGCTTTACTTTCAAAGACTATGAAGACACTCAGGAAGACCTGTCAAAAGAAAAAAACAGAAACACCTTGGACAGTGGTCATGAAAAGCAACTTTTGTCTTACGAAAATTCTTTCATAGATTCCCTCATATCTATTATGGAGCTTAAGGCAAGCATCAGAAATCAAGAGACAAATCTTTCAAAGATGGAAACAAATTTTGATGCAAACATAAAGATTGGCAACATAGACAGCGGTTCTCTTGCAGAAGTTTCTGCTAAAAAGAATTTGGATAAGACCAGAATTCAGTTGCAAGATACAAAAAACTCTTTGAAGACTGCACTTGAAGCATTTGAAAATGAGTATGGATTCCCTTATGAAGATATCACTACTGTTCCGCAGGCAGATTTGTCATTTACTCAAAATGCATTGAAGAGCGTAACGGTTAGAAATGCTGAATTGAATCTACAGTTAGCTAAGCAGAAACTTGATGAGAAAACAGGAAACAAGACAACTTTGAATGTAAGTATTGATGCATCTCCGTCCATAAAGTTTGACCAGGACGGGAAGTATGTAGATACAAGCATTTCAACCGGAGCAAAGGCAACATTTGGCTTCAAGAATCTTTCTGTAAGTGCATCATACGACGGAACAATCACAGAAGATGACTACAATCCAAGTCTTACAATATCCGGTAGATGGAACAACGAATCAAAACCAAAAGAAGTAACAGACCTTGAAGTCTTAGAGCTTCAGAATGCCTACATTTCTGCTAAAAACAGCTATGATGATGCCGTATTTGTTTACGAAACACAGTCTAAGGCTCTTGTTAAGGAAATAGAGACTCTTAAAACAGATTTTGCCATGCAGGACATAGATGATTCGTATGATATGGCAGTCCTTAGCTACAAACAGGAAATGTTTAATAAGGGACTTATAACTCAGACAGAATTAGATGAAGCTAAAACAGAAGTAGAACTGGATGCAGCAGAGAGAATTCGCCTTGAATTGAGAGCTGTAAAATTACAGAACAAAATAATAATCAACAATCTTTGAGAAGGAATAGAAAATGGACAGATATATTGATGAAGAAGCAATGAAAAATGAGTCTTTTACAGAGGCAGAGAAAGAACTTTTTGCCAAAAGAAAGAAACTCAGAACCAAGAAAGTTGTCAAAAGAATAATTACTTGGGTTATAGTAATAGCCATAATTCTTTTTGGTATCTATTCATACAATTTCAAATTGCAGAATGACAGATGGCCTTGGGTAGAGGAAAAAATAGTTTCTCCTATTGATTCCATGAAGAAGGCTCAGGTCTATGAGAGTGTTTATACTGCAACCATTGATGTTTCCGGTTATGTACAGGCTTTTGAATCACAAACAGTACAACTCAGAGCTTCCGGTGCAATTACCGGTGTTTTTGTAAAGGAAGGAGACCGTGTTAAGAAAGGTCAGCTTTTGGCAACAGTTGACAGCACGGACCAGCGATACAACGTTGCAGAAATTGAGAAGCAGATAGAAATAGCACGTGCAAACGGTCAGACAAGCAAGAAAGATATTGAACTTCTTGAAATGAGACTTGACAGTGCAAATCAGAAGCTTGATAACACAAATGCATACGCAAATTTTGACGGTGTAGTTGTCTCAGTTGATATAGATGAAGGAGACTTCTATGATGCCGGTTCCAAGGCAATGGAAATCATTGACGACAGTAAGCTCAAAACCACAGTTGAGATAGATGAAGTAGACCTTCAGATGCTTGAAGAAGGGATGGAGGCAAATCTTACAAGTGATTCATGCCCGGGTGAAAATATTTTAGCCAGAGTTTCTTACATTCCTATGGTAGGACGCTATTCCAATCAGGGAATTGGAGTCATGGATGTAGAACTTGTAATAGACAATCCTCCAAAAAAGCTCAAGCCGGGATTTACATTTGAAGGAACCATTGAAATTTCTTCAGAGCAGAAGATGCTTCTTGTTTCACAGAGTGCCGTTACTACAAAAAGAGGAGTAAGCTCTGTCACAAAACTTTTGGAAGATGGAACTACAAAAGCCGTGACAATTCAGGTTAAGTACCTTGGAGAAAACCTCTATCAAGTTGTAGGTGGAGATGTAAAAGACGGGGATACCGTAGTTTACAGCAAGTCAACCAATATGCTGGACGGTATTATGAATTCAATGGGAGGAATGAGATAAAAGATGGAGAAACAGACAAATATACCTGTCATTTCCATTAAAGATGTCTCAAGATTCTTTGTTGTGGGAGATAGTATAGTCAAAGCCTTAGACAATGTCTCCCTCTCTATAAACAAAGGTGAGTTTACATCCATTATGGGCCCATCCGGCAGCGGAAAGTCTACAATGATGAATCTTATAGGATGTCTTGATACTCCAACTTCCGGTAAAGTTTTCATTGGCGGTGAATATACTGCAGACATGAATGAAGCAGAGCTTGCATATATCAGAAACCAGAAAATTGGTTTTGTTTTTCAGCAATTTAATCTGCTGTCAAAACTTAATGCAATAGAGAACGTAATGACACCTCTTCTCTATGCAAGAGTACCTCTTTCAAGAAGAAGGGAAATGGCAGAAGAAGCTTTGATTAAAGTTGGACTTAAAGAGAGAATGAGGCACCGTCCAAATGAGCTGTCAGGAGGACAAAAACAGCGTGTTGCAATTGCAAGAGCTATTGTAACACAGCCGGATATTATTCTTGCGGATGAGCCTACCGGAGCTTTGGATACAAGAACAGGAAATCAGATTATGAACCTTTTTGCAGAGCTTCATAATGAAAACAACACAATTGTCATTGTCACTCATAATGACGAAATAGGAAAATCTTGTCCAAGAATGGTAAGAATAAGAGACGGAAAAATAGAAGGGGAGGAATACAATGTTCTTTGAGAATATGAAACTTGCCCTTAAATCTATGTGGACAAATAAGTTAAGAACTATTTTGTCTTTGCTGGGAATAGTTATTGGTGTTGCCAGTGTTGTTGCTATTCTCACTCTTGGTGAGAGTGCTACAAAGAGTATTACAGAAACTTTGGAAGAAGGAGGTCTTGATACCGTTTACATTATGGTAACTCCGGGGAAAAAGACTTCTGATACATTTGATGAAATCTTTGGAGAGACTCTTAGAAGAAATGTAGACGGAATCAGACTTGTTTTTCCTATGAACAGCTCAAGTACAAGAGTCAGGTATAAAAAAGATATCAAGAATGCTTCTGTGTATGGAGTAGATTCTGCTTATGCAGAAAACGAGCATCTTGATATTGCAGACGGTTCGTGGTTCTCTCCTGAAGATAATATTACAAAAAGACAGGTTGTTGTTATTGGCTCAAAACTGGCGGAAGATTTGTTTCCTTCAGGAAATGCAGTTGGTCAGTACGTAAGTATTTTCAGAAGACAAAGTAAGAGATATCAGGTCATAGGTGTACTTGATAAAAAAGATTCAAGTTTTACTGCAAGTTATGACAATACTGTTTTTATTCCTTACAATACATATACTCAGAAGTACACAAGAGTTACCAATGTCAGTACTTATGTTGTCAAAGTAGATACAGAAGCAGGATTTGACGCTTTGGAAGTTACGGATGATATAGAGGAATACCTTGACAATCTTGTGGGAAGTGATGCTTATAATACTTTCTCTTCTGCAACTCTCAGTGATATGGCCTCTTCAATTACCGGTACGTTAAGCACCTTCCTTGCTGCAATTGCAGGAATATCTCTACTTGTTGGCGGAATAGGAATTATGAATATCATGCTTGTTTCCGTAGCAGAGAGGACAAAGGAAATTGGTATTAGAAAAGCTCTTGGGGCAAATCCAAGGGTAATAAGGGGACAGTTTATTACAGAAGCAGTAGTGCTTACTCTTATCG
>JAZLGI010000101.1:0-17010 GCA_045616225.1 Sphaerochaetaceae bacterium | reverse complement strand
CCTTCTCTTCCTTCTCCAAGACCTTTGAGAATTTCAAGTATATAGCCTTCTTCTACATGATTTTTAAGAACCATGTCCTTATAATCACAGCCCAATGCTTCTGCAAGTTCTGCCATAGCCATCATAAGTCCGTAAGTTCCCTTTGGAGTTCCATAACCTTGGTAAGCCCCTGCAGGAGGAGTATTTGTGTAGTAGACTTTTAAATCATAAGCCATGTTTTCGCACTTAAAGAGAGGTAAAGTCTTTGAACAACTGTTCATAGGCACTGTAAGACAATGGTTGCCGTAAGGACCTGTATTTGCACAGACTTCCATATAAATTCCTGTAATTGTTCCGTCTTTCTTTCCGGACATCTTTACATGAACTCTCATAGGATGCCTTGTACTGTTTGCAATAAATTCTTCTTCCCTTGTGTTATGGTATAAAACAGGTTTACCGGTAACAAAAGCAGCATAGGCAGTAAGATCTTCAATTAAGATATCCTGCTTGCTTCCGTAACCGCCGCCAACTCTGGTTTTTATAACATGAATTCTGTTTTCAGGAAGCCCTGTTACCCAACCTACAATTCTTCTGACATGATACGGAACCTGAGTAGATGCATAAACAGCCAATCTTGTTCCTTCCATTCTTGAAAAACAAATGTGAGTCTCAAGAGGAGTGTGCTGAATCTGACTGGTCTGATATGTATGCTCTATTACAGCATCTGCTTCTCTAAATGCTTTTTCCACATCTCCTATACCGCCCTTATTTGAGGCAGCAATGTTCTTGTGAATATCTGCATGGAGAGGAAACTGATAAATTACCTTCCCTTCTCTTGGATCACCTGCAAGTTTGTTATACTCTTCTAAATCTGCAGGAGCACCGGCATTGTACTGGACAATTCCGTTATGAACCAACGGAGCGCCCGGTGCCATTGCCTCTTCTACCGTAAACACTGCCGGAAGAATTTCATAATCTACTTTAATCAAATCTCTGGCTTGAATTGCAGCTTCCAATGTTTCTGCTATTACAGCAGCAACTCTGTCACCAACATGACGGACTTTCATGTTAAACAGTCTTCTATCATGCGGAGACGGCTCAGGGTTTCCCTGTCCTGCCTGCATATAATGTGTTTCCGGTGTATTATAAGCCGTAAGAATCTCTATTACACCTTCTACCTTCAAGGCTTCTGAAGTATCAATACTGTTTATATAAGCACTGGCATGAGGACTTCTGAGAACAACCATGTGGCATGTATCTGCAGGAACAAAGTCCTCAACAAAAGCCTTCTCACCGGCAACAAGTTGCGGTCCGTCAACCTTGGAAAGAGGTTTTCCTATAACATCAAGTTCAGGTCTGAAAGAAGGTGCAATCTCTGTCTTGTACTTACCGAATGACATCTTTTCTACGGCAAGTTTTACAGCAAGATAATAATGCTCATATCCGGCATCTCTTATAAATATACCTGAAAGAACATCTTTTATTTCTTCTTTTGAAGGATTTGGATTATTCTCCAGAAGCCATGTAAGAAGAAGTGCTGTTGCAGGAGAATTATAAGCACTCTGAACAACACCTGCATCTATAAGAGCCTGTTGTACTACAGTAAGATGCCGGCTGTCTGAAAGACCGTCAGGAGTAATGATTTGACAACCCTCTACTTCTCCTGCAAGTACAAGGTTTGCATAAACAGGAATGCCATCTACCAAGACGGTGTCACTTCCGCAAAACCCCTCACTGTCATCACTGTCACGAACTGCCAGATTGTGATTCAGCAAAAGCATTTCCCTAAGCTTTAAAGTAGGATCTACGTCAAAAGTCCTGTTTTTACCGTTAATAATACAGTTAATTGTCATATTCCCCTCCTAGCTTATCTTTTTAACAAGATCTATCACAGTAACACCCAAAAGATATCTTTTATAAGACGCACTTCCGAACATATCATCTGAAATATTTATCTGACAGTCCTGCTCAGCCTGTTTCATAATATCTTCTTCACTATGATTCAAAGCCATTTCCTGAAGACGTTTAAGGACATAAATCCCGCTGTTTTTTACAGTTGCAGCCAGTCTGAGATTTCCTTCTTCCATACATGCGGCAACAGTAAGATAAGAGTGGCTTTCTGCAGTATTTGCATAGCGTTTTGAAACAACTTTTCTGTCATCATTATGAAGAAGAACCGCCAAAATAAGACAATTTCTGAAATCTTCATGACAATTGTTGTACTTATTACAACAAATCCAACGCACACTTCCGTCTGCAAGCATAATCTCCAATTTTGCATGAGAAGCAAGCAACACAGCCCAAAGATATGAATCATCACGCCTTAAAGCAACATTTCCACCTATTGTTGCCATATTTCTCTTTGTTCTGCTTGCCATATATCTGCAGGCATCCTTGAAATAAGAAGGAACAAGGTCATCTTCTATAGCTTCCTGAAACGTACATGTAGCACCAATTCTAATGAAAGAATCCTCTCCAAGCCCCTCCTTGTGGTGCCCACATCCCAACGAAGGACGTTTATCTTCACACAAAGTCACACCATCAAGATTTAGACGGCCGATGCAAACAAGACTGTCTGCATCAACAAATGAACCAAGCCTGTTGATTTCAGTTCCTCCTGCTAGGAAAGCACTTCTGTCTGTCTTTAAAGAAGCAGCTTCCTGAGGTGTTTGAGCCATTATAAAATCAGCCATAGATTCTCCTCTTTTCCAATAATAAAGCACTAATTTCGTTTGCTTTTACAGCAAGCATCTCTTCATCTACTCCAACAACACGACGGTCATCTACAACAACCTTTCCGTTAACAATTGTATACTTTGCAGTATGGTCACAACCGCAGAACAGCAAAGCAGCAACAGGATCACTTTGACTTCCTGCATAGGCAATTCCGGAAACATCAGAACAAGCCAAGTCTGCGGCCCATCCCTCTTCAAGTCTGCCTACGTTACCAAAATTGAGCATCTTTGCCCCGTTTTCTGACCCCATCTTAAAAACATCTCTTGCAGTTAAAGCAGTACTGCCGTATTTTACCCTGCCCAACAGAAGAGTGTTTCTGAGTTCCGCAAGCATATCCGAACTGTCATTTGAAGCACTGCCGTCAACGGCAATACCAACATTTATTCCAAGGTCAAGCATTTCCCTTGTTCTGCAAATGCCACTGCCCAATCTCATGTTTGAAGAAGGACAGTGAGCGACATGACTTCCTGTTTTTGCCAGAAGCCTGAGTTCTTCATCATTAAACCAAATACCATGAGCATAAAAGACATCACTGCCAATAAGCTCACATTCTTGCATTAATTCTACAGGTCTTATTCCGTACATTGCCTTGCACTGAGCTTCTTCATCCATAGTTTCACATAGATGAGTATGAAGTCTTACATCATATTTTCTGGCAAGCCTTGCACTTTCCAGCATACAACGCTTTGTAACACTAAAAGGTGAACACGGAGCAAGAACAATTTTATGCATTGCCATAGGAGAAGGGTCATGATACTTTTTAATGCATCTCTCACTGTCCTCAAGAATTTCTTCTTCTGTCTGAACAACAGAGTCAGGAGGAAGCCCACCGTCTTTCTTTGAAAGACTCATACTTCCCCTTGTAGGAGAAAAGCGCATTCCCAGTTGGTCTGCAGCTTTAAACTGAGCGCCTGTCAAATCAGATTCTTTACACTGTTTAGGAAACACATAATGGTGGTCTGTAGAACAGGTACAACCTGTTTTCAGCAACTCTGACATTGCCAACAATGAAGAATAATAAATTGCTTCTTCATCAATGTATTTCCATATCTCATAAAGATATACTAACCAATCAAAAAGTTTTGCATCCTGAACTTCAGGAATGTTTCTTGTTAGAGTTTGGTAAAAATGATGATGAGTATTAACAAAACCCGGAACTACAACAAGTTTTGAAGCATCAATAATTCTGAAGCCTTCAGGACTGGCAAGATTTTTACCTATTGAAGATACTTTTCCATTCTCTATTATCATGTCCACACCTGACAAGTTTGGCTTGGCAGGATCTGTCATGAGAGTATAAATGTTTTTAAGAAAAATCCCCTTTTCGTTCATTGTTTTACCTCGGCATTGGTTGTCCTGTAACAAAGTATCCGTCATAGGTATCAATCACTTTGTCTGCAGGATGTTTTGCGGCTTCTGACAAGAATCTTCTTATCATACGTCTGACTGCTTCGCGTCTGAACTCTGGCATTGCCCTTGGAGAAATAACCTTATCAAAGCCTTCAATAACTTTTTCTATGGTCTCATCACAGATTTTATTTCCAATAAGATAATTTTCAACCTCACGGCTGCGGTTTGTAATTGCACCTGAAGCTGTTGCAGAAAGTCTGTAATCAGAAACAGTTCCGTCCTGGGCAAATTTCAAAGCCTGGGAGAGAGTGATTTTACTTATTGCATTTGCCTTTCTGGTTCCAACCTTATGCCAGAAAACATAGTCAAAATCATCCTCTGAAAGAGGCACAATTACTTCTGTGATAAGCTCATCTTCCTTTAAATCAATTGTTCTGAACTTAATGATAAAATCTTTTACAAGCTCTTCCCTTGTATCTTTCTTTGATTGGATTTTTAGTCTTGCATCAAGAAGGTACAAAGGTCCCGGAGTATCTCCCTTTGGAGAAGCATTGCATACGTTTCCGCCAATTGTTGCACTGTTTCTCAAACCAACTGCACCCATTCTGGAAGCTGCCTGCCTCAAATGCCAAGGACAACGTGTATCAGAAGCAATCTCTGAACTTGTACAACCAGCACCAATGTGGCACTCTCCGTTTTCTACATAAATCTTCTTTAACTCAGGTAGGTTTCTGATAATCATGACAGGCTTCTCAAATACAGGAGTAAGCCCAATAGTTCTCTTGTGGGAAACCATTAAATCGCTGCCCCCTGCAAGAGGTATACAATCTGTTTTTGAAATAATATCAAGAGCCTCGGCAAGAGTCTTTGGCATGTAACATTTTACTTCTTCCATAGATTTTCTCCCCTCTTTGCTGCAAGTTTTATACTCTCTATAATGAGGTCATACCCTGTACATCTGCAGATATTTCCTGAAATTGCAAGCCTAATCTCATCTTCTGTAGGACTAGGGTTATTTTCCAAAAGATAGTATGAGGCAATTACCATGCCCGGAATACAAAAACCGCACTGAACTGCTCCTCCGTCTGCAAAAGCATTAACTATAACCTGTCCTTTTTCTGTTTGGGAAACGCCCTCAATTGTCATAAGAGTTTGTCCGTCTGCTGCTCCTACAGGAATAAGACACGGAGTAACCATTTTTCCGTTCATAAGGATACTGCAAGCTCCACATTCGCCTTCAGAACAACCTTCTTTTACACCATTGCAATTAAAATCCTCTCTGAGAACATCCAAAAGACGTCTCAACGGATCTGTAACAACAGAAACATCCTTACCGTTTAAATTAAAAGAAATCTTTACGTTCATCAAAGGCTCTCCTCAATATCTTTTCCGTGAAGCATGTACTCCATTACTTTTTCTGTTGGAACAGGAATAGCATTTATTTTCTTTCCTATTGCCCTTGAAAGAGCATCTATATAGGCAGCACCGCTTCCGTTAAACACAAGCTCTCCCATTCCTTTTGCACCGGAAGGTCCCCATTCATAAGGGTTTTCTACAAAATAAACACCTTGTTTAGGGTAATCCATAGATGTAGGAACAATATAAGAACTCATGGATTTTTGTTTGAAATGTCCTCCTACATTATCCAAAACCTCTGTTGAAGCCCAACCAATTCCCTGAAGAACACCGCCATTAACCTGACCGTGAACAATGAGTTCATCTATGAGGTGTCCGGCATCATGACTTGACCAAATTCCCTTTGTAGTAACTTCGCCTGTACATGGGTCTACTTCTACTTCAACCGCACATACTCCCCAACCGTAACCAAGATAAGCATAGCCCTGGAATGTATTTTGATCCCAAGGAAACCCTTGAGGATGTTCATAATTTGTTTCTACCTGGAATTCGGCTTCCTTTGAATATCTTGGTTTCATTAACTTTGCAGCCCTTTCCACAAGCTCTCCTACAATCATAGTAGATCTGGAAGCAGCAGTAGGTCCGCTGTCAGGAACCCGTGAAGTGTCAGGATTTCTGAAAACAACTTTTTCCAATGGAATACCAAGATAATAAGCAGCAATTTTTGGCAGAATTGTATGAAAACCCTGTCCCATTTCTGTTTGACCGCATAAAATTTCTACTGTTCCGTCCGGATATTTGTGAAGACAACATTTTGCCTTGATAATTGCCTGTTCTCCGTTTCCTGTAAAAGCACCTCCATGGTTGTAGAAGGAAATACCAATACCCTTTCCGCACCCCGGTTTATACTCTTTTGCTTTTCTTAAATAGTCAGAAGCCTTAAGAACCTGATCAAGCATTTCAGGAATCTTTACATCTTCTACTACTTTACCGTTGGTGCTTGTAATACCGCCTTTCTTTATGAAATAGCGGCTCTTATACTCAAGAGGATCAATGCCGTACATTTCTGCAATGTGGCACATATGAGTTTCAACAGCAAATAATGTCTGAGGAGCGCCAAAACCTCTGAATGCACAACTTGGAAATGTGTTTGTGAAAACCCCAAAACCTTCTGTTCTGAAATTAGGGAATTCATAACAACCTGTTACATGGAAGCACCCTCTCTGGAGAACTACATAGGAAGATGAAAGGTATCCGCCCACGTTGTAATACACCTTACTGTCCATTCCAAGGATATTACCTTCCTTATCCAAAGCAGTCTTGAAAACAACCTTGGAAGGATGCCTCTTAACAGAGAACTCAACATCTTCTTCTCTGTCAAAGAACATTTTTACACCTTTTCCCGTTTTGTGGCATGCAACCAAAAGAGGTCCGCATAAGATGTCAGGAAAGTGCTCTTTTCCACCAAAAGCTCCGCCTGTAGTTGTCTGTCTCACAACAATTTTTGAAGGATCCAAATTCAAAAGAGATGCAATTGACTTTCTTATGTAGAACGGACATTGTGCACTGGCATAAATAACATATTCATCCCCTTCCTGCATACAACATGCACCGTTTGTCTCAAGATAAATATGTTCCTGAAAACCTGTTTCAAATGTTTCCTGAACAATTTTGTCTGCACTCTTAAATGCTTCTTCTATATCACCTGTTTCCAATTTAAGATGACAATGAATATTGTCTCCGTTTAGCTGGGCACCGCCTTTGCAGGCTATTCCCTCATCTATTGTTACTGCAGGTTCCAGTTCTTCATATTCTATCTTAACCTCATCAAGAATATTCTCTACAACTGTTTTGTCCGGTCCGCAAATAAGACCTATTGTTTCGCCAACATATCTTACTTCTGTCTCTGCAAAGCATTTCCAGTCAGAAGCAATCATCTGAAGCTGATTCTTTCCGTCTTTTGGAATGTCTTTGTAACTTACCCAGTAATATCCTTCCGGTAATTCAGGAATGTCTATACTTTTGATTATTCCCCTTGGGACGCTTGAACGTACCATACGTGCCCAAAGGCAATCTTCAAAAGAATAATCAGATACATATTTGGCGGTACCCTCGCACTTGGCAACAGCATCTACACGGCGCACTGCCTTGGAAATGTCGTTATAGTCCATAATTAACTCCTCTTCCCAAACCGCAGGAACTCCCACGGTTTGACAATATAGCCCTCTAAATTTATTTTAATTTCTTGTTATCATTGAAGTTCCGGTAGCCGGAAGTTTGTCTGTCCTTTCCCAAACTTTCTGAGCAACTTCTGCAGCTTTTGAATAAATTTCATCTAGGTCAAGTCCTGGAAAACTTCTGTTTTCCATGACAAGCTTTCCGTTTACAAACACAGACTCTACACAATTACTGCTCATACCCCAAATAAAATGTCCTGCTGCGTTATTTTCATTGAGAGGTGTAGGATTCTTATAATCAAGAATATCCAAATCTGCCTTATAACCGGCTTCAACGCGACCAAGTTTGTCCCCTTTGAAGTACTTTTCCATAAAATCATTACCTTTTGAAAGAGCTGCAAGGTAATCTCCCGGCCAGAAAGGACCGTTTGCATCACGGTTTTTAAAGAAAGCAATTTTACCTTCTTCAAACATATTTCCACCGCATCCGTCTGTTCCCAGAATGAGATTCTTGATTTTTGGAATGAATTTGCTGTATCCAACTTCATTGTTCATGTTGCTTCTTGGATTGTGGGCAAAGAAACAATTTCTTTCATTAAGTTTATCTATCTCGTGCTCATTAAGATAAATTCCGTGAACAAGAAGAGTATTGTCTGTAAGCATTCCAAATGAATCCAGTCTGTCTACTATATCCATATTATAGAAGTGATGATTCCAGACATGGTCATATTCTCCTTCTGCAACATGAATATGCACTCCGCGTCCGGTCTGCTTCATTGAGTCTGCAAGCAATTCCAATCCTTCCTGCGGAATTGTAAAAGGAGCATGACCGCCCATCATGGCCTCGCAGAGGACATTTTCTCCTTTTGCTTTTCTTGAATCCACCTCTTTTGCAAATCTCAAACCTTCTGCAACTCCGTCTTTGATTTCTTTCATTCCGTAGTTTCTGTCTGTGATTCCGTAGGCTGTTATGCCTCTGATTCCAACCTCTTCCATTCCTTTTGCAAGGACAGAGAGACTTCCGTCTATGAAATTAGGGCTTTCATGATGGTCAATTACAGAAGTTGTTCCTGCTTTAATTGCATCTATGCTGCAGATAAGAGAACTCCAATACAAGGACTCTTCATCAAGAGCACGGTCAAGTCTCCACCACCATTCTTTGAGAATTTGGATAAGGTCTGTTTGAGGACCGGCAGAAATAAGCATTGCCCTTGAAAGACCGCTGTAATAGTGATGATGTCCGCATACAAAGCCCGGAACAACTGTTTTTCCTGTACCGTCTATTACCTTATCTGCCTTATATTCAGCACCTGCATTGGCACCCACTTTCTCTATAAGGTCATTTTTTATGACAACATCAACACCTGTTAAAACTTCAATTGGAGCTTTTGTCTGTATAACTCTGGTATTTTTGATTACTGTAATCATTCCGTCTCCTTCTATGCACAAACATTAATTACTCGTCAACTCTTCCCAACAGATATGAATATCTCAGGAAAACTGTCTCTATGATATCTTTGACAAGATCTGGAATTTCTCCGTAAATCTTACCGCAAGAGTCAAATCTGCACTCTTTGACATCTCCGAACATTCTTACATAAATTACATCACCATCTACAAAGAAACCGCTGTTTGCACTGTCTTCAAAATCATCTCTTCTTGAGAAAAGAGTAAACTTATCCTTGTAAGGTCTTCCCTGGTGATTACAGAAGTTAGCACAGTTGCCACACTCATTACAGTAAGCATCTATGTGAATAATCTGGAACGGATCTTCTGTATTGTCACTGTCACGCATATCTATGGCAACATTTGCACGGTTAGGACAAACATCTACGCACTTATTACAGAGATATTCGCAGTCAAGACATCTTTTGGCTTCACGTTCTGCAAATTCCTCCACGCTCTTACATGATTTACAATCTCCGGTACAAAGATGAGTTTTCTTATATCTTATATAATTAAAGAATTCATCTTCTTCTGCGGCTTCACAATCGCAGTCATCTTCACAATTGCAGCCATCTTCACATTCATGGTCATGACATCCGCAGTCACAGTCACCGTCACAATGGTGTTCACTTTCCTGCGGAAGCTTTGCATATTCTTTATCTATAGCAGCTTCTACAGCCTTTCTTGCAGATGCAATACAACGTACAACCGTAGAAGGACCTGTTGTCATATCACCAACGGCAAAGACATTTTCTATATTTGTTTCGTTTGTTTCTTTATCTACTTCCGGCCATCCCTTTTCCGTTACACCAAGGCCCAATGTCTTTAGTGCACATTCATCTGTATGCTCACCAATGGCAGTGATAAGGTCATCACAAGGAAGTTCAAACACTTCAGAAGTTTCAACAGGTCTTCTCCTTCCTGAAGCATCTGCTTCTCCCAGCTCCATCTTTGAACAAATAAGTTTTCCGTTCTCAATACTTTTTGGATTGGCAAGGAAGAAGAACTTAATTCCGTCTTCCAAAGCAAGTTTGTATTCATCTGGGTCAGAAGGCATTTCATTTTGACTTCTTCTGTAAACAACAGTTACATCTTCTACACCAGGGCATCTCTTTGCAGCTCTCGCACTGTCCATAGCAGTATTTCCGCCACCAGTTACAACAACATGTTTTCCCAACTTTGCCTTGTTTGACTTAAAAGCTTCAAGGAAAGTCAAAGCTCCCGTAACTTTCTGGGCATCTCCGTCAACCTTAATAGCATTGTCCTTTTCGGAACCAATTGCATAGAATACATAGTCATAACCGGCTTTCTTGAGAGAATCTACCTTAACATCATCTATCTTCACGTTGTAAACAAACTTAACGCCATGAGCTGCCACATGATCTATATCTGCCTGAATTGCTTTAGGATCAATTCTGAAACTTGGAATTATATTGGCAACAACACCACCTGCATTTGAAGCTTTTTCATAAACAGTTGTGTCAAAACCGGCAGTTGCAAGGAAATAAGCAGCAGCAAGACCTGAAGGACCTGCACCAACAACGGCAGCTTTGACATTTGTCTTTTCAGGAGCTTCAAAGAAATCATTAATATATTCCTTTGACCCCTTTTCTACTGCAATCTTCTTCATTTCCCTAATCTGAACAGCTCCTTCATAGTCCATTCTTGCACAATGGAACTGACACTGGTGGTCACAGATGTTGCATGTAATATTAGGAAGTGCATTGCCTGAATAAATGATAGAAAGGGCTTCTGCATATCTTCCCTCTCCAACCAAAGCAACATAATCAGGAATAGGCTGATGAATAGGACAAGCCTCAATACAAGGAGACACATAACAATTGAAAATAGGAAGCTCATCATTAACCTTTGCAACCTTATCTCCACGGAAAGCCCTCTGGCTGTAAGAAGCAGTCCTTGCATTCTTGCTCAAAGCCTCTACAGCAGCTACATCAATATCTGTCTTATCCCAAGTCTTGGATTCCTTGTCCAAAAGCTCTGCCATACGGCACATTCTTGCATAACCGGCAGGTTTGAGCATATCAGTTGCAAGAGTAATAGGTCTGATTCCTGTGTCAAAAATATCTTTTACAGAGAACAGTGTAGCTCCACCTGAATAACTCACAGGCAATTTTCCGCCAAATTCAGCAGAAAGCCTTGCAGCAACAGTTGTGGAAATAGGAAGCAAAGCACGACCGGACATGTAGCGCTCATCACCCGGCAAAACCTTACCGTCATTGATATTTCCCAAAGTATTTGTAAGCTTAACGCCAAATCCCAATCCTTCCTTCTTTGCAAGCTCAACCAGACGATGCAACATGGCAACGGCATCCTTATACTGAAGGTCATGCTCAAAAGTCTCCCTCTTAAGACCCACATGATTAAAACCGATACAATCAAGGATGCTTCTCACTTCGTCATAACCCAAAAGTGTAGGATTAAGTTTTACGAATGTGTTTAAATGCTTCTCAGAAAGCATATAGGTACAAATAGCCTCAATTTCTGCAGGAGGACAACCGTGCATTGTTGAAATAGTTGCCTGTGGGGCAATATGAGATGAAATTCTCTCTTCCAAACCCTTCAAAGCATTTGCATTACCTTCCAAGTCTGTTCCTTCAAGAGGATTGCTTTCTATGAAATCCTTAAGCAAAGCCTTGTACTCTGCAAACAAAGGATGTTGTGAAGCATCTATCATACTGTTTATATAAGTCTGCATCTTAGGCTGTTTAATACCTTCAAGGTTGTATCCCACAGACATGTTAAAAATAAAGTCAGGCTCCTCAACCTTACCTGAAAAAGCTGCCTGAATAGTATGAATGGCAAACCAAGCCTTTATGTATTCGTCATAAGCCTTTTCAAGAGTATATTCAGTTGACCATTCAACATTATGTCCTTCATCACGTGCATCAATACACGGTTTTGCTATCATCTTCTTGGTTCCAAGATAGTCCATTATCTGAACAGTCTTAAGCTCCATGAATCTTCCGCCTACAAGGTAAGAACTTATTATGTTCTGTGCCAGCTGAGTGTGCGGACCTGCTGCAGGTCCCAACGGTGTTGCACAAGTCTGTCCAAAAACCTTTACAGAGTGCTTCTTATCAACTTTATAAAAATTTTCCTTCTGAATCCCAAAGATTGTTCCATGATTTCTGTATTCTTTAAAAACTCTTTCCAAAAGTTCCTGAAACGGAACCGGACGCATAATGTCACCCATGTACTGCCCCTTATTAAATAGATATACTAAGATTATTATCCGTTTCGCCTTTTTTATAAGTCAAACAAATTCTCAAAACGTTGAGCAATATTCTGTATTACTGAATGAACAAATTTATCATTATTAGCAACCTAAATTTTTACCAAGAAAACTTCGCTAAACCTCAATTTTTAATCATCAAACCTATTCTTTTCTAAATTAGCAAAGATATCATTTACAAATTCCCAAAACTGCTTATATACTTAGTAGAGATTAAAAACGGAGGGCGTTATGCTTATCAATCTGAACATAAACAAAGAAATCAGAGCAAAGAACATTCAGGCTTGTCGTGAAAAAGGAATCATCCTCCCTACATTTAAGAACATGCTTGATCCTTCAACAATTCCTGCTTCTGTAAAAGAAAAACTTTCACATACAGGTCTTTGGGATATTGACCCTGTAAACCTTTTCAGAATCAACTGGCACAATGAGCCAAAAGATGCCAACGGCGGTTTTGGAATGCCAAACTTTATTGAAATTCCTAAGGCTATCACAGGAACAAAGGCAAGAATTCTTGCTCTTGTAGGAAAATGGTTCCCGTGTGGTGTTCACAAAGTAGGTGCAACATATTCATGTCTTGCTCCTGCTCTTGTAACAGGAAATTTTGACAGCCAGACACAGGAAGCTGCATGGCCGTCAACAGGAAACTACTGCCGTGGAGGTGCTTACAACAGCGTTCTTCTCGGATGCAGACCAATCGCAATTCTCCCTGCAGAAATGTCTCAGGAAAGATTCAACTGGCTTAAGAGCGTCATTAAAGACAACGGTGAAATCATAGCAACTCCTGGTTGTGAATCAAACGTAAAGGAAATCTTTGACAAGTGTCATGAATTAGATGCCACACGTGGTGCAAAGATTGCCATCTTCAACCAGTTTGAGCAGTTTGAAAACTATCTTTGGCATTACACAGTAACAGGCGGTGCAATTCTTGAAGTTCTCAAACACCTTGGAGTCAAGGCAGACAATGTCCGCGGTTATGCTTCTTCTACTGGAAGCGGCGGAACACTTGCAGCCGGAGACCACCTCAAGAAAGAGTATCCTGGCATTAAGATTGCAGCCGGTGAAGCTCTTCAGTGCCCTACACTCCTCAGAAACGGATTTGGCGGACACAGAATAGAAGGTATCGGAGACAAACATGTACCATGGATTCACAATGTAAAGAATACAGACATGATCTGTTCTATTGACGACCAGGATTGTATGGACATTTACAGACTCTTCAACGAACCTGCAGGTATCAAATACCTTAAGGAAGTTGCAGGTCTTACAGACAAACAGGTAGAAGACCTTCAGCTCTTTGGCATCTCCGGAATCGGAAACATGCTCAGTGCTATTAAGATGGCAAAGTACTATGAAATGGAAGAAGATGATGTTGTATTCACAATTCTCACAGACTCTTCTGTTATGTACAAGTCAAGACTTGCAGAGTTGGATGAGCAACAGGGCAAATTTACAGAACTTGAAGCTGCAAGAGTTTACAGTGGTTCTCTCATGCATCAGAGCATTGCAAACGCTCTTGAGCTTGGTTACTACGACAGACTCCGCATCCACAACCTCAAGTATTACACATGGGTTGAGCAGCAGGGTAAGACTTATGCAGAAATCAACAGACAGTGGTATGACAGAAACTACTGGGCAGAGATTCCTGCTCTTGCAGAAAAGATTGACCAACTTATTGAAGACTTCAACAAAGAAGTTCTTGCAAAATAATCAACTGAATAATCATAATAGGCTGCTGGTAATACAGCAGCCTTGTTTTTAAGGAGAAATCATGCGTTTTAAATATCAGTGTGTTGACTGCGGTAAAATTTTTGAAAGTGACGAAATTGTCTATACCTGTCCTGTTTGCGGCGGAACAGAAAAAGAAGGAGAATTTCCAAAAGGATATCTAAAAGTTCTTCTTAACGAAGAAGACCTCAAAAAAGCAGCTTCAAAAGAACACATTTCATTCTATGATTTTCTTCCTTATGAAATTCCTGACCATGATGTCTATCCTGTAGGAAATACCCCAATAGTAAGACCAAAAAGAATAAATGAAGAACTTGGTCTTTCAAACGTAATCTGCAAGATGGATGCCTATCTTCCAAGCGGTAGCTTCAAAGACAGAGCCTCTCAACTCATAGTAGGTCAGGCATTGGCTCACAACACAAAGAAAATAGCTCTTGCATCTACCGGAAATGCCGGTGCTGCAATGAGTTGTGCAGGTGCAGCCTATGGTCTTGATATAATTTTATTTGTTCCGGAAACAGCTCCTATCAACAAACTCATGCAAAGTGTTCTGTACGGTGCAACTGTTGTACCTGTAAAAGGTACCTATGATGATGCATTCCTCCTTTCAATTGAATACACAAAGCATTTTGGAGGAATTAACCGCAACACAGCTTATAATCCAATGACTATTGAAGGCAAAAAGAGCATTTCTATTGAACTTTTTGAACAACTTGGCAGAAAAATACCGGAAGTTGTCTATGTTCCTACAGGTGACGGCTGCATCATAAGCGGAGTTTTCAAGGGCTTCTATGATTTAATGCAATCAGGTCTCACAGACCATATACCTCACATTGTCTGTTGTCAAAGCGAAAAATCAAATGCAATTTCACAGGCATTTAAAACAGGCAAATTTAACAGCATAGAGGCTTCTACCAGAGCAGACTCTATCTCAGTAGATATTCCTGCAAGCGGAAGAATGGCTGTAGACTATCTCAAGCGTTACGACGGTTGGTCTGTAGAATGTACAGAAAAAGAAATTCTTGATGCCCAGATGAAACTTGTCCATGACAGCGGAATCTTCGTAGAACCGGCTTCTGCATGTGCTTGGGCAGGACTCACAAAAGATGCAGAGAACATTAAACATCGTTTTGGTAAAGATGTCTCTGTTTGTGTTCTTCTCACCGGAATTGGTTTTAAAGATATGGCAGTCTTTGACGGACGTGTTTCCATGCCAAAGAGTATAGAAAACAGTACTCAAGCAGTAATAGACAGGTTTACAAAATAACTATGCTTACTATTGAACAAATAAAAGAAACTGTGCGGGAAGCTGCAAAGTTGGCAACCGGCAGTTCTTTTGAAATATACAAGAAAGAATCAGAAGAAAACATTGTCACTTCTTCAGACATTGCAATTCAGAATTTTCTTGAAACAAGACTCACTTCCCTTTTTCCAGACAGCGGTTTCTTTGGAGAAGAAACTGAACCTGAAAATGCAGACAAAAAATACTGTTGGATAGTAGACCCAATAGACGGAACCCAAAACTATGCAAGAGGTCTCAACCAAAGTGCAATCTGTGTTGCTTTAAGAGAAGATAATCAGATAATCAAAGCTGTTGTTTATAATCCGTTTTTAGACGATATGTTTTGGGCAGAAAAAGGCAAGGGAGCCTATCTCAACGGTAGAAAACTAAAAGTGGCAAATACAGATTTCAAACATTCTCTCTTATGCACTGCCATGAGTCTTTACAATAAAGATTATGCAAAAATCTGCAATGATATCATTATGGACACTTACTATAAATGTAATGATGTAAGGCGTTTTGGTGTTTGTTCTCTTGAACTTTGTTACATGGCAGATGCAAGATGTGATCTTTATTTTGAATACCGTCTTTATCCATGGGATTTTGCAGCAGCGTCCTTGATTCTTACAGAAGCAGGTGGTTTCATAGGTTCTCCGGCAGATTTGTTCAGTTTAAGTCAACCATGTCCTGTAATTGCAGCAAACAGCAAGGAAAATTACGAAAAGCTTGAGTCAATTGTCAATAACTATATTAAATCTGTTCCTTACAGACAGTAGCACTTTTTGCCAAAGCCAAAGCAATCTCAAAATAGTTCAAATAAGCATCCCTGTTGTCTGAATGCAGTTTCCCTTCTTCCCAACTGTCACCGGTTAGTCTGTCTGCAGTAAAGAAAAACTGAAAACAATCTATTTTTTTTGCTTGAGCAACAGAATGTATGCAGGCACATTCCATATCTACTCCTATGCATCCCATTTTTTTGGCAGATTTTATTGCACTTGGAGTTTCTCTGTACAATGAATCTGTGGTCCATACAGGTCCTTTAACAAAAGGTACTCCCAAAGAAGAAAGAACTTCAGCAGTTCTCTCAAAAGTCTTTACATGAATAAAGTCCTCTTTTGTAAATATGTAATGATAGCTTGTGCCTTCATCTCTGAAGGCTTTTGTTGGAACAATTAAACTCTCGCCTACACTGTCTCCCAAAACACCGCAATATCCGGCAAACACAATATGCTTGGCTCCCCAAAAAGCAGCTTCTTCAATAAAACCTGACACACAAGGTCCACCAACGGGAAGTAAAATCAAGCCTGTTTCAAAACCGTTGCAATCCAGCTTATAAATTGGACATACCACACCTGTATGAAAAGTACCTATGGTCTGTCCCCCATATTTTTTCATAGCTACATTTACAAGCTTATTCTGCCAAGTACAAATGACAGTCTCCGGAAAATCCTTTATTGGTTTTACCAAATCCTTTACTTGAAAATAAGGTTCTTCATCAAAAAACTCAAACATAGAAAAATAATAAAATCCTTACCTTTTTCTTTCAAGTCTACGAGAAATATTTAAATCTTCTTCAAAACCATATTAAGCATTACAGCAATTTACAAAAACAATCCTCACTTAGTGCTTAAATAAGAATATCCCTTGTTTAAGCACTTTTTTTCTGAAGAAAATTGTGCCTTAATTCTGATGTGCAAGAAAAA
>JAZLGI010000100.1:0-2262 GCA_045616225.1 Sphaerochaetaceae bacterium | reverse complement strand
TCGTTGACAGATGCACCGTCGGCAGAACAAAAAAGAGACTATACATTGGTTTTGAAAGGCCATATTGCCATTCAGTTGCAGAAATTTCCAGTCGGAACCGTTGGTTTCCAAATAGATACACTCGCTAGACAATACTTGTGGAATGCAGGCTTGAACTATGGTCATGGCACAGGCCACGGAGTCGGCCATTTTCTTGGAGTGCATGAAGGGCCGCAATCGATGAGCAAAAAAAGTGCAAGTTATGAACTGAAAGAAGGAATGTTCATAACAGATGAGCCAGGACTTTACCGTACTGGAAAATGGGGGATCAGAATTGAGAACATGTTGGCGGTGAGTAAAGCGGAAACCACTGATTTTGGTGAGTTTATGCAGTTTGAAACATTGACATTATGCCCATACGACCGCAACCTGATAGAAACGTCGATGCTTACGGAAGAAGAGAAAAAATGGTTGAATGATTATCATAAAAAAGTAAGAAATCGTTTAACAAAATTTTTGAATGTTGAAGAAAATGCGTGGCTTGAAGTACAAACTAAAAACATTATTTAGTACATTTGCCAAAAATTACGAAACAGCAATAGAAATAGATATGAAAAAAATCATTTTCTCATTTTTGGCGTTGATATGTATGGCTTTCTCATTTGCGGCGCCAGTTACAAAAGATGCCCCATATCGCATTGAGGTCAAAATGACGGATATCAAAGATACATCAAAAGTATTTTTGGCATTCTACTATAATGGAAAGACATATTCGAAGGACACAGCTCAGTTCAATGGAAAGGGAGTTGCAGTCTTTGATGGAAGTAAAAGAGAAAAAGACAAGCAAAGATTGGAAGAAGGAGTGTACATTGTATACTTTAAACAGGATAAGTTCTTTGATTTGTTGGTAGGAAAAGATCAGAATATTAAGCTTAAGGCGGATACAACAGATCTTACACCAGTAGTCACAATGGGTAGTGAGTCAGTTATGTTCTCAAATCTTGTCAAATTCATGTCAGACAAGAATAAAGAGCGTAAAGATTTGGTTGATCGCAAGAAAGCTGGAAAGATTGATTCTGTTACATTTGAGGATAAGTTGAAGAAGCTTTCTGAAGATGTAGAGGCATTCCAGAAGAAAGAGATTGAAACAAACAAGGGAACATTCTATTCTGAGTTTGTAAGAGGAACTATATCTGTAGATATTCCTGATTTCGCAGAATTGCCTGATACTGCCAGACCTATGGCAAGATACCAGTATACAAAGAATCATTTCTTTGATAATATCAATTTGTCGGATCCACGTATGTTGAGAACACCATATTTCCCAGGAAAGGTGGACAACTATATGACAAGATTGATACCTGTGCCAGACTCATTGTTTGCTGCAGCAGACGTTTTGATTCAGAAGAGTGAAGGTAACGATGAGACATACCAGACTATGCTTAGTAAGATGATGAATTACGGATTGAAGAGCAATATGATGGGTATGGATAAGATGTGGTACCAGATTGCAGAGAAGTATTATTTGTCGGGAAAAGCTAAATGGGCTGATTCATCATGGATTGAGGATTTGAAGGCAGAGTGCAAGAAAGTTCGTTACAACATGATTGGTATGACGGCTAAGAACTTAAAGATGTTGCGTCAGGACTCGTCAAAAATCCAGTTGAAAGATTTACGTCCGGAGGATGGCAAGAATGAGTTCGTTTTGGTCTACTTCTTTGAGCCTAGTTGTGGACATTGTAAGAAGATCACTCCAGTGTTGCATGACTCTGTCTATGTTAAGTATAAAGATAAAGGATTCGAAGTGTTCTGCTGCTATACACAGACAGACAAGAAAGAGTGGGTAGATTTCTTGAATAAGCATAACTTGCATGATTGGGTCAATGTATGGGATCCAAACAGAGAATCTTATTTCTGGGAGTTCTATGATGCAACTGTTACACCAGGAGTTTACTTGCTAAACAAAGAGAGAAAAATTGTAGCAAAGAAGATAAGTACGGAATCATTGGATCAGATTTTGGAGGAAGAGTTGATATAACGTAAACAAGATAAAAAGTAGAAAAAATGGTTTGTCAACATAAAAATGGCCATATTTTTATCAAATTTATCAACTTTTTTGCAATAAAATCATAAAAGTATTTTGCAAGAAATAAAGTTTATCTATTTTTGCCAACCATACAATATGGGCGAACCCGAAAAATTAAAAGTGGGGTGAGTCTAGAAGTATGAAAAATAAATTGAAATAAAATTAGTAAATTATCTTATACTCGAAAGGTACTATGA
>JAZLGI010000099.1:0-10829 GCA_045616225.1 Sphaerochaetaceae bacterium | reverse complement strand
TTTTTCAGTTTGTCTTCAAATGTCATTGTTTGCCTCCAGAATTTCTGCCGTGGCAGTTCCTTTTTGGGATTTAATGTTAATTTTGCTTCCTTTTTTCAGAAGCCCAATGTCTTTTATTGTTTTGCCTTTTTCGTCTGTTACTATGCTGTAACCCCTTTCAAGAACGGCGAGAGGGGATAGTGAAGAAAGTTTTGCAACTTCTGTGTTAAAGTTGCTTCTAGCTTGTGAAATCTTGGAGATAATTGCTTTTTCCATACAGTTTACATGACTTTCAAGAGTCATGTGCCTGTTTGCAAATCTGTTCTCAAGAATAGATTTTAACCTGTTCGTGGTAATTGCACTAAAGCTTAATCTTGCCTGAGTTATTCTTGTATTTATTGTTCTTTGAAGAACTTGTACCTGTTTGTCAAGTTTTTCCTTCCTATCAGAAGTTGCTTCACAGACAAGTTCTGCAGCTGCAGATGGAGTTGGTGCTCTGAGGTCTGCGACAAAATCACTTAATGCCCAGTCTACTTCATGTCCAACGGCAGATATAACAGGAATTTCACTATCATGTATGGCTTTTATTACACAGTCATCACTAAAAGGAAGAAGGTCTTCAAGACTTCCTCCTCCTCTGCCCACTATCATTACATCTGCCAGCAGAAAGTCATTAACTTCTTTTATTCTTTTTGCAATTGAGATGCCTGCATTGTCTCCCTGTACTGTTGCAGGAAGAATAATTATATCCATTGTTGTGCTTCTTCTTTGCGTAACCTGAAGCATATCCTGAAGTGCAGCTCCTGTAGGGGATGTTATAATTGCAACTTTGGAAGGACTTTTTGGAATTAGTTTCTTTTGGCTTTGGTCAAACCAGCCCATTGCCTGATATTTTTTCTTTCTTTCTTCTAACTGAGCAAGAATATCCCCGTCTCCTGCAGGTCTCATAGATGAGCATATTATCTGATAGCTGCCCCTTGGCTCATAAACCGAGATATTTCCTTTTACTACAACTTTTTGACCGTCTTTTGGGATAAAACCAATTTTTGCTATTGAACTTTTCCAGACCGCACAGTTTATGAGAGCTCCTTCATCTTTTAAAGAGAAGTACCAATGCCCTGTTGAGGCAGGTTTGAAACCGGAAATCTCACCTTCTACTGTAAGACCAAAAAATGAAGACTCCAGAGTTGTTTTTAATATTGCAGTAAGCTCACTTACACTAAGCTTTGGAAGATTTTCCATTTATCTTATCCGTAACTTTTTCTTTGAGAAAAATGCCAAAGACAGTACCGCCTATCGTGAGAAGGCCAAATATGATGAAAAACACAAGGTTGGAAAGGTAAAAGCAGTCTGTATAAAGAGATGCAATTACATATCCTCCGCAGAGAGAACATTCAAAACAAAAATACTGCTTTGTGAACATGAGGGCAGTTGCAAACAAAACTACAGAAAGCCCAACACCAACGAGAACGGCAGTAGACAAATTTGTTGCAGTGGCAATTCTCAATATACAAAACACAAGAGGTCCTGTAAGCACCATTGAAATGAGTTCATGGAGCCTTGGTTCCAACATTCCCAAAAAGATTGAGGCCGAGGCAAAAACAATTGGTATTATAAGTTCTATGGCAGTTACAAACCAACGGTAGTAATGCGGACTTCTCCTAATAGCAAAGCCTATTTGCAGTGAAATGAAAAAACCTATGAACAGAAGAAAGAGGATATTTCTGAAGTAGAGATAGGGTTTTTTGAACAGACCGTTCAGGAAGCAGAGTATTCCCCCAATAACAGTTCCCACAATCATAAGAAGTACAAGTCTTATCGTATCCATAAGTTCTGACATTATATCAATACTTGCCTATTCTTGCAAATTTACATGAAAACTGTTATTGAACTTGTCGTTGAGGTTTTTATTTGCCATTATAAGAGCATGAGAAAGATTCTGACAAAGAAGAGTTTTTATGACGGATGGGACAATTTACCTGTTTTGGCAGTGTTTAATATTGTGTTCTTTTTGATTTTCATTGCTTTTCTGTTTTGGAACATTTCATTTGCCTTCCTTATTTTGTTTCTGCCTTTTTCTTTTCATCTTTTGGGAGTGAACGGGGCTGTATTCAGCTGGATCTCCTATGAAGGAAAAGGGTTTTACAACTACGCAAAAGCTATAAAAGAAAAGTGGAAACATGCACTTTTGTTCTATGCAATCTGCTGTTTCGTTTTTTTAAGCTGTTTATATACTTTGCCTGCATATTTGACTCAGGAAAGCTTTGGTTTTATAGCATTGGGCTTTTGTCTTCTGTTCATTCTGTTGCTTTCTGTTCTTTTGATGTTCTTTTATTTTCCGTTAGCATTTGCCTTACCAAAAGACGGCCCTCTTAAAACAGTTAAAAAGTGTTTTCTTGTAATTTTTGATAATTTTGGATTTTGTCTGCACTGCATGATAAAAAACATCTTGGATTTGGCAATCTCTGTTCTTACAGCATTATTGGTACCTGGAATTACAGGTTTGTGTATAACTCAGAACAATGCAGTGAGGTTTCTGATGAAGAAATATGATTGGCTGGAAGAGAATAATGCAAAAAAGCTGGAAATCTCTGAAAGCGAACTGCTTAAAGATGATATCCAGCTTTTAAGTACCAGAAATCTCAGGAATCTTATAAATCCATAACAATTGCTCTAAAGAGCTTAAATTCTGTAATCTATTACTGCTAACTTTTTATTATCTACTCTTATAACAGGGCTGTCTTGTTTGACTCCGTCTACAAACAGACCTTTATCTTCAGATCTGCTTATTGTAATTCTGCAATTACAGTTTCTGAAAGTCCTGTTAATTGTAATAAAGTCCAAAGCTTTTGGAAGACAAGGGGAGAGTCTCAAACCATCATAGTCAGGTACAATTCCCAAAATAGCCTGTGAAACAGACAGGAAAGTCCATGCGGCAGTACCTGTAAGCCAGCTGTTCTTTGCTTCTCCAAATCTTGGAGAGTCTTTTCCGGCTATCATCTGAGAATAAACATAAGGTTCTGTTCTATGCAAATCTGAGATGTCTTCTGTAAAGGAAGGACATATCTTCTTATACAGACTCCAAGCTCTCTCTGCATTTCCAAGTTCTGCTTCTGCACAGGTTATCCAAGGGTTGTTGTGACAGAAAATTCCTGCATTTTCCTTTACTCCAGGCGGGTAACTTGAAATTTCACCAAGCTCAAGGTGATATCTTACAAACGGAGGATTGTTTAACACAACACCATGTTCTGTTTCCAGATATTTTGCCACACTGTCCATGGCTTTTTGTGCCTGGCCGGTTGTTTTTCCAATTCCTGCCATTACACACATACCCTGTGGTTCTATAAAGATTTTTGCTTCTTCGTTCTTGTGACTTCCTATTGGTTTTGAGAATGCATCGTAAGCTCTTAAGAACCATTCTCCGTCCCAGCCTGCATCAAGAACTGTTTTTTCCATTTCTTCTACAAGAGAGGTTGCTCTTTGAGATTCTTCATTTTTATTAAGCCTTGATAAAAGTTTTGCCCATGCTTTGCCGTATTTAACAAACATGCCTGCAATAAAGACACTTTCTGCAACCGGACCTTCGCTTGGACCTGTAATTTGGAAGCTTTCTCCCGGGTGTTCTGAAAAACAGTTAAGGTTCAAACAGTCGTTCCAGTCTGCTCTTCCAATGAGAGGAAGTTTGTGAGGACCCAAATGGTTTACGGTAAACTCAAAGCTTCTTCTCAAATGTTCCAGCAAAGGTTCTGCAATTTCTGCGTTGTTGTCAAAAGGTACAGATTCTTCAAGAATTGACCAATCTCCTGTTTCTCTTATGTAGGCATCTGTTGCAGCAATGAGCCACAGAGGATCGTCATTAAAACCGCTTCCTACTGCAAGATTTCCTCTTTTTGTAAGAGGTTGGTACTGGTGGTATGCGCTTCCGTCTTCAAACTGAGTAGAAGCAATATCTATTATTCTTTCACGAGCCTTTGAAGGTATCATATGAACAAATCCCAAAAGGTCCTGACAAGAATCTCTGAAGCCCATTCCACGTCCCATGCCGCTTTCAAAGTAGGAGGCACTTCTGCTCATGTTAAAGGTTGCCATGCATTGATACTGGTTCCAAATGTTTACCATTCTGTCCAGCTTTTCTTCGTTTGTTTTAATTTCAAATCTGGAGAGGAGACTGTTCCAGAAAAGACCAAGTTCTCCAAAAGCTTTTATTACCATGGTCTTTGTTTTGTATCTTTCTATCATGGCTTTTGCTTTTTTCTTGTTTATGACTCCAAGGGATTCCCATTTTTCATCTACAGGGTTTTCTATGTAGCCAAGTCCAAAAATAATGTTCTTTTCTTCTCCTGGATTAAGACTTATCTCCAACATGTGGGAACCGCAAGGTCTCCAACCGTGGGCAACGGAATTTCTGGATTTCCCCTCAAAAACTGCGTCCGGTCTTGAAGCGCTTCCGTATGGTCCGTTGAAAATGTCCATATCTGTGTCAAAACCGTCTGTTTTCTGATTGCACCAGAATACAGAATAATGGTCACGTCTTTCTCTGTATTCAGTCTTATGATAAATCTCAGACCCGTCTATTTCCACTTCTCCAATGCTGTAGTTTCTTTGGAAATTTGTGCTGTCATCATTTGCGTCCCAGAGACAGAATTCTACAAAACTGAAGAGTTTTATTTTTTTAGCGGTGTTTCCGGTATTTTTTACATCTACGCTGTAAATGAGACAGTTGTCATTTTTTGGAACAAACATTGTCTGTGTGACGTTTATGTTGTTTTTGCTTCCTTCAAAAATGGAATAACCCATTCCGTGGCGGCATGAGTAAGAGTCCAGTTCTGTTTTTACAGGTTGCCAACCCGGATTCCAAACAGTGTCTCCGTCTTTTATGTACAGTCTGAAACCTTCCTGATCCAACGGGTTATTGTTATATCTGAAGCGGGTTATTCTTCTTAATCTTGCATCTTTGTAAAAGCAGTATCCGCCTGCAGTATTTGAGATAAGAGCAAAGAAATCATCACTTCCAAGGTAGTTTATCCATGGAAGAGGTGTTCTTGGGTTTTCTATTACATATTCTTTTTTTGTATCATCAAAATGTCCGTATTTCATAATCAATAGTCTCCATAACCTGCCATTACGTCTCTTAGATAGTATGCACTGTCTTTAGGATAACGGTTCTGTGTCTTATAATCACAATAGACAATTCCAAATCTCATGGAATAGCCGTATGTCCATTCGTAGTTATCAATGAAACTCCAGCAGAAATAACCTTTAAGCGGTACTCCTTCTTTAATTGCCTGTGCACACATATTAAGATGGCGTGCAAGGTATTCTACTCTTTGGCTGTCGTGTACCCTGCCGTCTTTTTCCAATTTGTCTGATGTACATGCTCCGTTTTCTGTTATGTAAATAGGAATATCCTTTCCTATGTATTCAGATGTCCATTTGAGAAGTCTCAAAAGACCATAAGGAGTAATTGGCCAACCAATTCCACTTGTATGTTCTTCAAATCTTGGCATTTGTTTTGTGTTAAACGGTTCTGAATCAGACCAACTTACAGCATGTTCGTTGTAATAGTTTACTCCCAGAAAATCTACCTTACCGCTTATTATCTCCATGTCTCCTTCTTCTATTGGGAGGTTCCATTTTAGCTCATCTGTGACATAAGAAGGGTAGGCGCCTTTAAACTGGGGTCCCAAAAAGACCGTGCTTCTGAGTACTGTATGATGTTCCACTGCCGTCAAATCTTTTGGATTGTTTGTTGCAGGTCTAGGTCTTTCAAGATTGTGTGTAATTCCAATTGGTGCTTTAAGTCCTGTTTTTCTGTATTCCTGAACCATGAGACCGTGGGCAAGGTTTACGTAGTGAACAGCATTTACCGTCTGCTGTAAATCTTTGATTCCGGGTGCATGAGTTCCAAAGTAGTAGCCCAGATATGTAATGCACATACTCTCATTGATTGTAATCCACATATCAACAAGGTCTCCAAGTTCCCTGTAAAGAACTTTTGCCAATTCTGCCAGTTTGTAAGCAGTACTTCTCACTGCCCATCCGCCTTGGGCCTGAATCTCTGAAGGTAAATCCCAGTGGTAAATTGTACAGCAGGCTTTCATGCCGTAAGAGTGCAATTCTTTACAGAGGTTTTTGTAATACTCAATTCCTTTTTGATTAACCTGAGTACCTCCATTTGGCAAAACTCTGGACCAAGAAACAGAAAATCTGTAAGCTTTGAATCCCAAAGAGGCCATGAGTTTTATATCTTCTTTATATTTATGGTATTGGTCTGCAGCAACTTTTCCATCCTGATGACGGTAAACTGCTCCGGGTTTCTTTGCAAAGTCATCCCATATACAGGATGTTCTGTTGTCTTCAAAGCCTGCTCCTTCTACTTGATAACTGGCTGTGGCAGTTCCCATTAGAAAATCTTTTGGTAAGTCAGGTCTGTTCATTTTTTCTTGATACCTCCAATGATTTTTTCATTGCTAAGTGGCAATTTCAATGATACTCTAGGTTTGTACACTGTGTAAACAAACTTTTTTTGGAGTAAAATGCCTATAGATAACAACCTGTTTCAGAAGAATGCAAATACCTCTCTGGTTGCCAAACTTATTTGGAATAAGAAGAGCATTTCACGGGCAGATGTTGCAAGGGAACTTGGTTTATACAGGTCTACAGTCACTAACATTGTTTCATATCTGTTGGATGCAGAGGTAATCAGGGAAGGGAAATACTTTTCTTCAACAGTTCAGGGTGGCAGAAAAGCAGTAGAGCTTTCCATTAATCCGTCTTTTGGCTGTGTAATAGGGTTTGATATTCAACCATCTCATTACAGGGCTGTAATACTTGGTGCAGACGGAAATGAACTGTGGTCTTACAAGGGGCATTTTGGGAACATCTCTTTTGAGGAAATGTTTGAAAGTGCTTTGGATGTTGCACTTCCGGTACAGAAGAATCTTGGAATTCCAATTATTGCCATTTCTTATTCTGTTCCGGGAATTGTCAAAGAAGATTACTCCGGTGTCATTCACTCGTTTCCGTTTCATGCAGATAATATAAATGTCAGGAAAATAGTCCAAAAGAGATTTAATGGCCCTGTATTTGTAGAAAATGATGCCAATACGTCTGCTTGGATGGATATTACTTCCAAAAACATAAAAGACAATGCCATATCTATAGTTGCAGATTTCCACGAAGAATCATTTACAAATCCGGAAATAGTGGGAATAGGAACCGGTATGGGTATTATCATAAATGGAAATGTTTACCGCGGTTCCCATAATGCCGCAGGGGAGTTCAAGTCTGTTTCATGGAGAAAAGGTCTCTTTAATCAAAGCGGACTGGATATGAAAATTCTCAGAGAAACAATCAATGACAGAGACAGCCTTTCTTTGTGGCTTGAGGATACTTTCAAATCTCTGGTTCCTGTTATTTCAACAATGGATTTCGGAACTATAATCCTTCATGGAAATCCGTTTGGGGATGTGGAGTGGGTAAAGCAGACAATTACAGACAAAGTTCCTGCATTTGCAGAAATAGTCAGCAATACCAAATGTAAAATAGTATTTGACTCTGCAGATGAATGTATAAGTGCCAGGGGTGCAGCTATGATGTGTCTTCAGAAGCTTTTCAGTGTCCCTGACTTAAACTCAGATGAATCTTTTTTTGTTTCTTGGAACAAAAACATTGAATTTTTAAAAAATCAGGTAAGATAATAGTAAAAAAGAGGAGATTGTATGAATTTATTGAATCAGCCACGCAGAATTACAAGTCATGCAGAAGAAAAAAGAGCATACTGGTTATTTGTACTTCCTGCATTTGCAATCTATTTGTTTGTCATGGCTTTTCCTACCATCTTTGCCATTGTTTTGAGTCTGACCAACTATAAAGGCGGAGCATTGTTTGGTCCAAAGAGAAGGCGTTTGGAATTTGTAGGCTTAAAGTATTACAAACAGATGTTTGCTGACAAATATTTCTGGCTTTCATTGAAGAATAACCTTTGGATTGTTTTTATTTCGGTCTTTGGGCAGATTCCTCTGGGATTCTTTATGGCTTATCTCATTTTCCGTGGAATGATTAAGGGTAAAGATTTCTTCCAGACTGTAATTTACCTTCCTTGTATTATTTCCACAGTTGTCATAGGAAGACTTTGGGGAGCAATTATGGCTCCAAACGGAGCATTGCCTGAGGTTATAAAGTTGTTTAACCCGGAATATGTTGCCCAGAACAGCAAACATCCTATGATTGCCGTTTTGTTTGTAATACTCTGGATGTATACAGGAACATATCTCATCATATTCCTTGCAAATCTTCAGAAAATTGATACTTCTGTCATTGAAGCAGCAAAAATAGACGGTGCAACGGAAATGCAGGCTCTAAGGTATATTATTCTTCCTTCCTTAAGCGGAGTCATTGTAACAAGTGCAATTCTGGCAATTTCAGGTTCACTAAAGAGTTTTGACTTAATCTACATAATGACGGCGGGAGGTCCGGCAAAACAGACGAATGTCTTGTCTATCTATATGTATGATGCTGCGTTTACCGGAGCACCAAACTATCCTCTTGCAAATGCAATTTCAATTGTTATGTGTATCATAAGTTTTGCTTTGATTGCACTCACAAAAGTTGCAGAGAAAAAATTCGGAGGTAGAGAATGAGTCATAAAGTTCAATCCCATATGATAAATGATGATAATTCAATCAGAAGAAAGATTGGTATGGTTTTAACATACATTGTTCTTGCATTCTTTGCTGTTATGGCTATAGGTCCTATAGTGTGGTTGATTCTTCAGTCATTTAAGGCTAACTCTGACTACCTTGTGAATAAGTTGGGTTTGCCTAAGAAAATA
Organism: Sphaerochaetaceae bacterium; assembly: GCA_045616225.1. Lineage (GTDB taxonomy): Bacteria > Spirochaetota > Spirochaetia > Sphaerochaetales > Sphaerochaetaceae > JAZLGI01. The sequence goes on along the minus strand of JAZLGI010000099.1, from coordinate 2,017 downwards.
TTCATTCAAAACTATACTCTTGCATGGGAAAGAGGGCATTTTTCTGTATTTATTGTCAACAGTATAATCTATACGTTGTGTACAACACTTGCGGTCCTTCTCCTTAGTTTCATGAGCGGTTTTGCTTTTTCAAAGATACCTATGAAGGCCACAAAGGGTATTTACGGTTCCTATGTTATAGGAATTTTAATGACTCTTCAGAGTATTATGATTCCTTTGTTCATAGTGATTAACCAGGTTGGGCTTTACGATACAAAATTGGGAGTTCTGATTCCTTATGTTGGTATAGGACTTCCTATGGGTGTATATCTTGCAACAGAGTATATGAAGAGTATTCCTTCTGCACTTGTTGAAAGTGCAAGAATTGACGGAGCTTCCTATTGGAAAATCTTCATTTCCATTATTGCTCCTATGGCTGCACCTGTTGGTACAACTCTTTCAATTCTTCAGATTTCCGGAACATGGAACGAATTCATGCTCATAAATATGCTTACATCAAGTCAGAAGAATAAGAGCCTTCCTGTAGGTATTCAGAGCTTCTCCGGAGCTCTTTCTACAGATTACGGAAAACTTTTTGCCTCACTTGTTATAGGTCTTTTACCTATGTTGATTTTCTATCTGATTTTCAGAAAAGAAATTACCAAGGGTGTAAGTGCAGGAGCTGTTAAAGGATAATTTTTCTTTACATCCTCAAAATGCATGTGTATAATAATAGTTAGTTCAGAGAATGAACAAACTAAAAGGAGATAACTATGAAAAGAACAATTGCTGCTTTATTGATTGTTCTCTTGGCAATGACAATGGTTTTTGCTAAGGGTGCAGAAGAAGCAAAATCTGACAAAGTTCAGATTTCTGTACTTAATTACATTGACATGTCTGATCCTAATGCCTCTCAGCAGATTGAAAAGATTTGGAACAGATTCGCAGAACTTCATCCTGAAATTGAAGTTGTTCGTGAAGATCTCTTCAACGAACCTTTCCACCAGAAGGTAGAAGCTTATGCTGCACAGGGCAATCTTCCTGATGTAGTCTATGCATGGCCAAGCGGAAGATCTGCAACTCTTCACACAGAAGGACTTCTTGCAGACCTCAGACCTCTTCTTGAAAGAGACGGTCTTGCAGACAAGTATAGCGCAGCTACACTCGCAAACCAGATGGGTGGATTCCTTGGCGAACTTCCAAACGGACTCACAGCAACATCACTTATGTATGTTAACAAAGAAGTCCTTGACAAGTACGGTTTTGCAATTCCAAAAACATACGCAGAACTCAAGAAGATTTCAGACACTCTTGCAAAAGACGGTATTGAATGTATCGCTATGGACTGTGTTGACGGTTGGGTAATGCAGTCATGTCTCTTCTCTCTTGTAACAGGAAGATTCGGTGGTGCAAACTGGGATAAGGATCTTGCTGCAGGCACAAAGAAATTTACAGACGATTGGTTTGTAAAGGCTCTTACTGTTATTGATAACCTCTACAAAGACGGCATCATCAACAGAAATACTCTTTCAAGACCATACCAGAGCTCAGTTGGTAACTTTGCAAACGGAAAGGCTGCATTCTACATTGACGGTGACTGGTCAACATCACAGTTCATGAACAACCCTGATACAAACACTGCTCTTATTGACAGAACAAGACAGGAAAAGGGATTTGAAATGATTAACTTCCCAGCACTTGACGGTGAAATTGTTCACGAATCCAACTCTGCTGTTGCAGGTACAGGTTGGGGTATGAGAGCTGATCTTGAAGGCGCAAAGAAAGAAGCTGCCTGGACACTTATCAAGTTCCTTGAAAGTGAAGAAGTTCAGAAGTTCAACCTTTCAACAGGTGCATCATTCCCATCATTGACAACAATTGATGTTGCTTCATTCTGTGAAGAAAACAACCTTGAGCCGTTCATCGCAAAGAGAGCTGATTGGTATAATAACATTCAGGTTGCAACACCGGTTATCGATGGTGTTCTCGAGCCCGCAGTTTATGACGTAATCAATACTGTTCTTGCAGAACTTGGTCT
>JAZLGI010000098.1:0-8968 GCA_045616225.1 Sphaerochaetaceae bacterium | reverse complement strand
GGAGACAACTATTTGTTTCAAGTCAAGAGAAAAGTAGAAAAAACTTAAGAAATTAACAGTTCTGAGGCAAATAATCAGAGTTGTTTTTGAGCATAGCATAAACTACACGACACAGTTTTTTAGCTACATGTCCAAGAACATTTCTGAAGTTTTTTCCTTCACTCATTTTCTTTGTGTAAAATTGAGCAAACGTAGGATCAAATCTGATAACACATTCGGAAGCAATGTACAAAGCATTTCTAAGATAAGGAGAGCCTTTTCTGGAAATTTTAACATTATTTGCTTTGTATTTACCGGACTCATAAACCTTTGGATCAAGTCCGGTAAATGCATACAGAGCATCAGAAGAATTAAAGTTGTTGATATCTCCGATTTCTCCGATGATTCCGGCTGCAGAAATAATACCAACACCTGGAATTGTCAGAAGATTGGGATATGTTTCATTAATTAATTTTTCTGCACACCTTAATAAGGTTTCTTTACCTTCAAGAATGACTTGAATGCGTTTTACGAGAGAAGAGATAACTGCAGCATTGTAGCCGTCTTTAACTCCTATTGAACAATTGGAAAGCTCAATGAGTTTTTCACATTTAACCTTTGAAACATTTCCATGAGATTGTTTGTTAACTTTCTTCATGTATGTTTCAGCATCCTTTTTACCAAGCTTCTCTAAGGTATCTATGTCATTCAGAATCCATAGAGAAGAAAGATTGAAAATGTCTGAAAAAACAGTGAAATATTCAGGAAAATAACGATGAATTGTAGACCTGAGCCTGTTTTTACATTCACAGAGTTCTTTGTTTGAGGATACAATCTCACGATAAATTTCCTTTAATCTGATTATCTGAGGTTTAATTGGTTGAAAAGTTCTGATGTTAGGATCTGAAGAAATGAAGCTTGCTATTCCTAAGGCATCAAGTTTATCTGTCTTGGCGTAATGAACTTTTCTTGTTTGTTGATACATTTTTGTCAATAATGGGTTAATATAGATGACATCAACACCTTTCTTGTTGGAAAAGAAGCTCACAATCGTTTCTGAATATGAGCCTGTTGATTCGATGCCAAGTCGTGATTGGTCATCGTGCAACCTCTCTTTAAGATCTTCAATGATCTTAAGGAGACGGTTGTAGTCTTGCTGATTGTTTTTGATTTGAAATGGCTGGTGTAATATTTCGCCATGTTCATTGATTATGCATACATCATGTTTGAAAGATGCTGCATCAATTCCTACACAAATCATGTTTAGGCCTCCTAATAGAATTTAAGCTTGTCTAAACCACTGTTCTTTGATTGTGTAGCCTAGTGAATCACCAGTCATCTTCTCTTAAAAGAAAAGAGCCGTAAGCAACTTATTACCATTATTAACCAAAGCTGTGGCTGTACTCTCCCAAAACCAGTCGAGCTGTAGGGGGGCTAACCAGTCCAAGCTTATAGTAATGATTATAAACTGCTCGGCTCAGTTATGAGACAAGTAAAAAATTTGACTTGCAAAAGAAATACTGGGGGTGTGAAAAAAGCCGAAAAAAATCAAAAACTTTTTCAGAACATTGTTTTTTTATGGATTTCTGTCGCACTTTTGTCGCACTCCGTTTTGTATAGTCAAGGTACTTAATAGGAGGAAAACGCTGTGAAGAGAATGCAAAGTGTTGCATTGGTATGTGCAATTCTTTTGATGTTCCTTACTGTCTCATGCGACCTTGACTTTGGTGTCAAGGACTTTGCCACAGCGTCATTTTCCGCATTCGTTTCCAAATCACTCAACGAGAGTGCTTCCACTGAAACCACTACAGAGAATGTAAATCAGTACTATTGGTTCTATTACGCGGGACCGGAAGCACCGGGAGACAGCTCACAATTCCTAGCATTGAGCATGTTGTTGCAGAGATTCAGGAAGTTGTAGAAGAGCCTGAAGTAATTGAATGTATAACAGAGCCTCAGCCGGTAACAGAACCTGAACATATATATATAGAAGAAGAGATAGAACGTGAAGCTGCAGTAGATGTAGAAGAAACAGTCGTAGACCTCACAGAACTTGAGGAAAGAGCACCTGTAGCAGATATAGAAGAAATAGTAGTAGATTTCTCAGAACCAAAGGAAGAAATCACTGTCCAAGAACCTGCACAACCGGTACAACCGGTACAACCTGTACAACCGGTAGTAGAGTATTGTAAACATTGTTCCTGGCGTAGATACAGTTATTGCCGGTGCTCTTGACTCTACTTCATTGGAAACATTTGAGTACCATGCACATGCAGACGGCAGTGATCACGGTATTGAGATTGTCTTCCTTAGTGCAACAAATGCAGTCTATGAACTTGCAGGAACTGCTTATAAGGGAGAGACAACATCTACAAATACCAAAATCTTAACTGCTCACTCAGGAAATCATGTTCTTGAAATTGTTAACGGAAAGTATGCCACAATTGAACTCAATACAACAGAGTCAGATTGGGACTTCTATTATTTCATTGACGGAGACCAGATTAAGACAAGTGATTCTGACTTTGTAACTTCCAATACTTCCAATTCAAATCTTGTCTTGATTAAGACCACAGGTGAGGAGTATGTTTCTGAGTTCACTACAGACGATATCAGACGTTTAGGCAGTCTTATCCAGGCAAAGGCAAAGTGGGGCAGTGACTATATGCTCACAATCCAGGCTCTTAAGAATTCAGATAACAAACCAACAACATCAGAATAGTAATTAACGGAAAAGTAGAGGTTACAGGTGATAGTGCAGCTCTCTCCGGTAACGGATCAGATGAAAATAGAATTGCTGTTGTAACTGTTAACGGTACAGTAAAATCCAGCAATACAAATGCAATCTACAATCCACAGTACGGTCTTCTTACAATTAACGGAACTGTAGAAGGTTTTGGCGGTATTGAAATTAAGTCCGGTCAAACAGCAGTTGCAATAGGAACTGATGCCGTTGTTAAGGCAACAGGTTCAAGTATTACTCATGCTTCTTGCAATAATGGTTGTTCTACAAACGGTTATGCAATTGTTATTGTTAATAACGCAGGTTATAAGGGCGGAGCAGAAGTTGTCATAAGTGGTGGTACAATTACAGGTAAGGTTGCAATTGTAGATGATGATACTGTTGATCCTACTAAGGTTGGCTCTATCTCTATCACAGGCGGTACTATTAACGGCGCAGTTGCAAGAGAAGGTAGTCATGGCTCTATTTCTATCACTGGTGGAACTTTCAGCGTAGCTCCAAGTGGTGACTATATAGCAAACGGTTATAAGGTAACTGATAACTCCGGTTCTTATGTAGTTTCTGCTGAATAAGATTTGATTTGAATCGGGATTCAACGGGACAGGTGAAGGCAACTTTGCCTGTTCCATGGAATCCCTTGGCAAAGGAGGTGCAGGTTGAGAAAGAAAATACTGTGCATTTTTGGAATTCTGTTTTTCTCATTGGCGTGTTTCATGGGTTGTAATATTAGTGCAGACCTGGAAGAAGAGAGAACGTCCGCAATTGCATTTGCACCTTCTGTCCCAAAAGATTTGGAAATTAGCAGTTTGCATTGGAAGTACTACTGCAGTACGGAATTACCGGATTTGTGTAATACAGATAATCTTGATTGGAAGGATTTTAAAACAAAGAGCGGTAACGGGCTGGGGGTAATTAAAACGCTTCCAAGGGATGCTGTCTATTATGTGGGACTTAGGGCCTATGATTCTAATGCTAAACCTATTTGGGAGGGTTTCTATTTAAATGAAGAGGAGGATGTTCCGGAAACAATAACTGTGTCCAACAAGACTCAGTTAGTTAAGATAGACGGATTATAATATATAGATAAAGAATAGAGTTGGTTCTTTGACATAGTATACAGAGCAAATTTTAGAACGAAGCTTTGTGAAGAATGAATTTGGATTTGCGAAGGTGTTTTGAAAGTTGCTCCCAGAACAATGTTTTCAAAGGGGTAGAGCATTGTCTTGTATATCGCAATGTCAGGAATCTATGGGATTGGTTGAACAAGTTTTGACTTGTTCCATAGATCTCTGACTCTACCGGAGATTGAAAAAAACATAGTTGTTTACCCCTTTTTGGGGCGGTGCTGTCAGTACCGCCCCAAATCTTTTCTTGCATCTACTTAACAGATATATAATATAAAACAAATCATATTAGATAAAATCTTATATAACTTCCATTAAAAAAATGATTGTTTTTCTTGACAGAGAATAGGGGCATTGTTAGAATATGACCCGTATAACGAGAAAAAAGGGATAAAAGCTGGTCTTTGGCCGGCCCCAAACTTATTGGAGGAAGTATGAAGAAATCATTAGTAGTACTTTTAATCGCAGTATTGGTTGCTGGTTCTGCATTCGCAACAGTTACTGGTACAGCAAGTCTTTCATTTGGATATGACTTTGAAGACAAAGATTTTGCACTTGATAACGCAAAGGCTGGCGTAGCTACATTCACATTTGATGTAGACTCAGAGACAGGTGCAACAGCAGCTTCTGAAAAGGCTGTTTATGCAAAGTTCGGTGGAGCTTATAGCCTCTCACTTTCTAACACAGTTCTCGCAGATGCTCTTACACTTGAAGAAGCTTATGTTATGGGCGAAGGCTGGAAGGTAGACTTCACATCTGTAGCACACGGACTCAAGGTAGACGCTTTTGGCGCAACTCTCGAGGGTTGGTATCAGAAGAAGGGTGACTGGGGAATTAAAGTAGCAACTCCTAAGTTTGAAATTGTTGATGGTCTTACAATTAGCGCAACAGCTAGCTATGCTCAGGCTAAGAATGACAAAGATGACATTGCTAACTGGTCACTCACAGGTGATGCAGCAGATGCTCTTGATGATGCACTTGATGCATGGACAGACACATACGAAGATGGCACATTCAAGAATGCTTATCTCGTAGCTCTTAAAGATGCAAAGGCAGAAGCAAAGAAAACAAAGAAAGCTACAGAAGCTGACTTTATTAAAAGTCCTATAAACTTAAACTCAAAGAGATATGCCAAGGCTTGTGAACTTTATGACGAGACAGTAGCAGCTCTTGCAACAGCACAGACAATGGACGGAATGAAGGCTGCTATTGGTGAAGCTTTAAAAAATCAAGAAAAGGGTATTGCTTATAAGAACGGAAAGTTGGCTGAAGGAAACACAAATAAAGTTACTGTTTATTTCGATTTAGGAAACATATCAGAAGACGAAGATTATCTTAAAGATATTGAAAAAGCTTTTGAAGATGTAGGAAAATATTTCCAGGCAAAAGAGTCTTGGAGCTTGGATAAGTATCAGGATGTGGAAAATGGACATCCAGTTGTATCTAAGGCAACATATACACTCGAGAATAAAAATGACACAGCTTTTGAATTTGATGGAACAGCAACAATTAAGGCTGGTGTAGCTCTTGATTATGCAAAAGACAGTGCAGTTGCAGGCGTAAGCGGAAGCATTGAAATTGACGGCCTTGCAAAGGAAGTTTCAGAGTGGGCAGTAGGCGGTAAGCTTGGTTATGACTTCTTTGAAGCAAACGTTGGTATTGACAGTGATAAAGTTCTTGCAGCAGGACTCAAGCTTGATCTTGCATCATTCCTTGGATATGCATTTGACTTTGAGATTGCCGGTACAGACCTTCTTGAGAAAGATGATGACATTGACAGAACTCTTACAGTTGGTATTGACACAACTCTTGCTTCTCTCAAAGTTGGTTTTGACGGTGAAGTTAACTTCACAGACAAGGCAGTTGAGTTTGGCGTAGACACAGCTTGCGGCGGAGTAACATTTGGCATGACATGGGGCACAGAATGGGGTCAGAGCTTCAAGGCTATTACAGACAAGGCTTGGACAATGGGCTTCAAGGCTGGTTACACATGCGATATCTTGACAGCTAAGGCAACAGTTGATCTTACTAACATTGGTGACAAGGCTGACGAGAAAACACACAACTATACAGATACAATCGTAAAAGTAAAGCTTGGTGCTAGCGTAGAGTCAAAGGCTCTCATTGATGGCGCAACAGTATCCCTCACTTATGCAGATGCAGTCTATAACGGACCAGATGCAGACAAGGGTGCTATCACAGCAGCTATTAAGGTAGCTTTCTGATAAGTCTACTAATTGATTGATTCAATTACAAATATGAAAGGACGTCCTAGGGCGTCCTTTCTGTTTTAACCCAACCCCAGTGAGTTTCTGAAACACGGAAACATCTTGACGTCTACTTAATATATATTATATTTTGATTGTTGTAGATATGTGCTTCTCAGTATTTACTGGGAAACTGAGTTCTAAGAGACACTGTTGTAATTAGAAAATTTAGAGTTGACTTTTTACAAATATTAAGTAAGTCTCATGTTATTTTTACTTGTATAAATAATGACGGTATTTCAAGCATCAAGTTATATTTTTAATCGTTATCTAAAAGAATGTGGTGAATTCATTGACGAAATGAAACTGCACAAACTCCTTTATTTCGCTCAAAGAGAGTCACTTATAAGAAATAACGTGTTACTATTTTCTTCTCAATTTGAAGGATGGAAATATGGTCCTGTCATGAAGTGTGTCCGTAGCCAGTATGCAACGAAAAGTTTTCAAACTTTTGAAGACAAAGATTTGACACCTTTAGAAAAAGAAGTGTTTAATTATGTTTTCTCTATGTATGCAGCAAAAGAAGCATGGAGTCTAAGCAGACTTACTCATGGGGAGTATTCATGGAAAAAGTCTCGTGAGGGGGTGGAAGACAATGCTAATGGGGAGAATGAAATTTTAAATTCGGACATTCTTGTTGATGCGAAACGTATTAAAATAAAAAGGATGCTATTAAGTATTAATGCTGGCAGATAGAACTATTACAAATCAGCAATTAAGTACTCTAGATAGGTTTACTTGTGAACGTTTATCTGAAAATTCTGAAAACAAAGATTTAGTTAAAGATTTTGTTTGCAAAGTTGATGGAGAAATACAAGAATCTTTGACGCAGTATATTCGTAAAGATGCATGGAAAGACGATACAACTGGACAAAATGCAATTTATTTGATTAAGACCCCAGATGGTCTGCCATGTTTTTATTTTGGACTTAAATGTGGCACTCTTTACAAGCCTTTTGATGAACAAGAATTGAAGAAACAAATTGCACTATTGAAAGAAAAATTGGATAAGGTATCTAACGTTCTCAGTAACAAGGATAGTTTGGAAGAAATTAGAAAACTTGAAACAGCGATTGAAAAGACAGAGCTTTTATCAAAAATCAATAAATTGGCATTGGTTAAACAGGCTCTTCAAGATGTTATTCAATCAAGTACAAAAGATAAAGAAATAGAAAAGGATAGACCTATGGAAAGGGTTCAAGAATCTTTTCCTGGAGTAGAATTGACTCATTTTTGCAAAAATGCTGTTTACTCAAATCTGCTTAATAATGTTTTTCCGCAGCCAATAGGAGAAGTCTTTTTTTGGAAATTTGTTGTTGATAAAGTCAAAGATATAAAGAAAATTGTTGGATGCCATTATTTGTATCTTTTTGCAGCAGACTTAACAGAAGATGAAAGGTTAATTCAGTACTATATTGAAGCACTCAAATTTGAGAAAGAGAATATTGGGGTCATAAAGCCTTTCTACGATTTTAAGTGTATATTTTTAAGTCAGCTAGTGGATAGATTAATGATAGGAAAAAAAACATTTTTTGATACCTTTAATCCTCCTCTGGATGCTGTTTAATTAAGCTCTTTCTTATGCCTTCATTCTCATAAAGCTTAGTTGTGTAAGTTTCTCTTTACTTAGTTCTGGGTAAAATATATTCTTCTGATTATGACAGCAGATTTAAATTTATTGTTTTTCCTTTGTCCAATGGTTTTTCTTGCAGGTTTTATAGATTCCATTGCCGGTGGAGGAGGTCTTATAAGTCTTACATCTTACATGGCCTGCGGTTTGCCAGCCACTGCTTGTCTTGGTACAAATAAATTCAGTGCTATTGTTGGTGGTTCCGTTGCTTCTGCCAATTATGTTAAAACAAAAAACTTTGATATAAAAAGCTTAATTCCAAGTTTTGTTTGTGCCTTAATTGGTTCATTTCTGGGTTCTGAGTGTTCTATGCTCATATATGAAAAAGTGTTCTCCATCATTCTTCTTATTGCAACTCCTTTAATTGCAATCTTGGTTGTAATGGACAAAAACTATGATTCGCATGAAAAAGACCTCAGTTTAAGCAAGCTTGTTATTATCAGCTCTATGATTGGTCTGATTACAGGTTTCTATGATGGTTTCTATGGTCCGGGAGCAGGCACTTTCATGCAAATGGGTTTTACTATTTTTGCCGGAATTGGGGTTAGAAAGTCATGCGGTAATGCAAGAATGGTAAACTGGGCATCTAACTTTGGAGCTTTGGTAAACTATGTCAGAACCGGCAATGTTCTGTACTCCATTGCTATTCCCTGTGCAATTTGCTCTATCATAGGCAACTATGTTGGCAGTTCTATTGCAATTAAGCATGATGTCAAGATTGTCAAACCGGTTATGCTTATTGTTGTTGGTCTTCTCTTTACCAAAATCCTTCTTGACTTCTTTGGCCTTTCCCTCTGATTCTTTGTTTCACATTTGAAGATTCATCGCTATGAGAACCTGTTCTTGCAAGAGTCTGTACTTTTTACGCATTTGTTCAGACCGTTTTCTCAAAACCGCCATTTCAGTCTGAACTTTTTACTCATTTGTTCAGACTGTTTTCCCAAAACCGTCATTTCAGTCTGAACTTTTTACTCATTTGTTCAGACTGTTTCCCCAAAACCGTCATTTCAGTCTGAACTTTTTACTCATTTGTTCAGACTGTTTCCCCAAAATGTCATTTCAGTCTGAACTGTTGAGTCTTACTTGATAGAGTCCGTAAACTGGTGTAAATTCTGAAAACAAAAAAAGAGCCATACGCTCAACCTTCGGTTAAAATGTTAATAACCACAAAAACATTCGAAGGAGGAATGAAGATGGCTCAACTCAATTTTACACTGGACTACGA